>DASYWD010000579.1 GCA_035936415.1 Longimicrobiaceae bacterium | reverse complement strand
GCCCTGATCCGCGAGCACGCCCGCGAGCTGGGCGTCGGGGGCGCGGACCCCGCGGCGTGGGCGCCCGCCCTGGCGCGGTTCAGCGGGATCGCTTCGGCCGAGGGGCGGGAGAGCTACGTGCACGACGCCGTGCTCCCGTCGCTCCCGGGGCGCTCCACCGCCGCGGGCGCGTCCCGCTCGGCGGCGGTGGACCCATGCGGTCCCGCCCCCACGAACCCGGACGGGTACGCGGGCGCGGTGCAGCGTCCCTCGTCCAGCCACAACAGCCGGCCCTCCGGCGAGACCGGCCGGGTGCACATGGTGATCATCCACACCTGCGAGGGCTCGTACGCCGGGTGCTGGAGCTGGCTCGCCAACCCGCAGTCCGGGGTGAGCGCGCACTACGTGGTGCGGGAGGACGGCGGCGAGATCACGCAGCTCGTCCCCGAGTCGCGGCGGGCGTGGCACATCGGCGCGCGGTACGACTGCTCGCTCAACGGCGGCCACGACTGCGCGCTGCTGAACGGGGTGCAGTCCAACGACTTCACGGTCGGCGTCGAGCACGCGGGATACGCCTCGCAGACATCGTGGCCGGCGGCGCAGATCGAGGCCTCCGCCCGGCTGGTGTGCGACGTGACCCGCCGGCACGGCATCCCCCGCGACCGCTTCCACGTCGTCGCCCATGGGCAGCTCCAGCCGCACAACCGCACCGACCCGGGCGCCAACTGGCCCTGGACCGACTACCTGAACCGGATCGACGCGCACTGCGGCGGCGCCTGACCGGCCCCGTTCCTGCTGCGGAGCGGCGCCCGCCGGGAGCGCGGGACGGAAATCGCAACGGAAAACGGGAGGAGCGACCGAAGATGGCGATCGCGAGCATCAACCCCGCCACCGGGGACACCCTGCGCACCTACGACGCGCTCACGGACGACGAGCTGGAGGCCAGGCTCCGCCTCACTGACCGGACGTTCCGCGCGTACCGGCGGACCTCGTTCGCCGAGCGGTCGCGGTGGATGGCCCGCGCGGCGGAGATCCTGGAGGCGGAGAAGGAGCCGCTCGGCGCCATCATGACGGAAGAGATGGGGAAGCCGATCGGGGCGGCGGTCGCGGAGGCCGAGAAGTGCGCCTGGGCGTGCCGCTACTACGCCGAGCACGCCGAGCGCTTCCTGGCGGACGAGGAGGTGGAGACCGACGCCACGCGGAGCTGGGTGGCGTACCAGCCGCTGGGGCCGGTGCTGGCGGTCATGCCCTGGAACTTCCCCTTCTGGCAGGTCTTCCGCTTCGCCGCGCCCGCGCTCATGGCGGGCAACGTGGGCCTGCTCAAGCACGCCTCCAACGTCCCCGCCTGCGCCCTCGCCATCGAGGACGTGCTGCGGCGCGCCGGCTTCCCGGAGGGCGCCTTCCAGACGCTGCTGGTGGGCTCGGACCGGGTGGAGCGGATCCTGGACGACCCGCGCGTCCGGGCGGTGACGCTCACCGGGAGCACTCCCGCGGGGAGCGCGGTGGCGGAGCGGGCGGGGAAGCGGCTCAAGAAGGCCGTGCTGGAGCTGGGCGGGAGCGACCCCTTCGTGGTCATGCCCAGCGCCGACCTGGAGAAGGCGGCGGCGACCGCGGTGACGGCGCGCACTATCAACAACGGGCAGTCGTGCATCGCCGCCAAGCGCTTCATCGTGCACGACGACGTGTACGATGAGTTCGAGCGGCGCTTCGCCGGGCAGATGCGCGCCCTGCGCATCGGCGACCCGCTGGACCCGGAGACGCAGATCGGCCCGCTGGCGACCGAGAGCATTCGCGACGAGGTGGCGGAGCAGGTCCGCGCCTCGGTGGAGGCGGGGGCGCGGCTGGTGTCGGGAGGGCGCATCCCGGACCTCCCCGGCTGGTACTACGAGCCCACCGTGCTCGCCGACGTCCCGGAGCAGTCCCCGGCGTACCACGAGGAGGTGTTCGGGCCGGTGGCGACGCTCTTCCGCGTCCGCGACGCCGACGAGGCGATCCGCCTGGCGAACGACACCGTCTTCGGGCTGGGGAGCAGCGTCTGGACGCGCGACGAGGGGGAGCGCCGGCGCTTCGTGGAGGAGATCGAGGCGGGGATGACCTTCGTGAACGCCATGGTGGCCTCCGACCCGCGCCTCCCCTTCGGCGGCGTGAAGGAGTCCGGGTTCGGGCGGGAGCTGGCGGACCTCGGGATCCGCGAGTTCGTCAACGTCAAGACGGTGTACGTCAAGGACGAGGCGGCGACCCACCAGCGCCTCACGGAGTAGCCGGGGCGGCGGGGAGGCACGCATCTTCCCGGCGGTCTCCCGGATTCGTCCGCCCTTCCGACCCGAACCGAGAACCGCGATGGTCGCCGTCCACTCCACCATGCTCCCGCTGGGGACCCGCGCCCCCGCCTTCACCCTCCCGGACCCGGAGGGGAACGCCGTCTCGCTCGACGACTTCCGGGACGCGAAGGCCCTGGTCGTCGTCTTCCTGTCCAACCACTGCCCCTTCGTGAAGCACGTGCGCGCCGGGCTGGCCGACGTGGCGGCGCGCTACCGGCCCAGGGGCGTGGCCTTCGTGGGGATCAACGCCAACGACACGGAGCGCTACCCCGCCGACGCCCCGGAGCGGATGGGCGCCGAGGGGTACCCCTTCCCCTACCTGGTGGACGAGACGCAGGAGACCGCGAAGGCGTACCGAGCCGCCTGCACGCCTGATTTCTTCCTCTTCGACCAGGAGCGCCGGCTGGTGTACCGCGGCCAGTTCGACGCCTCGCGGCCCAGCAACGACGTCCCCGTCACCGGCCAGGACCTCCGCGCGGCGATGGAGGCGCTGCTGGAGGACCTCCCCGTCCCCGCCGAGCAGGCGCCGAGCATCGGCTGCAACATCAAGTGGCGCCCGGGGAACGAGCCGGAGTGGTTCGGGTGAGCGCGGAGACGGCCGAGGCGGAGGCCGTCCCCGGCGCCTATCCCGCCCGCCCGGCGGAGACCGCCGTCCCCCTGCACCCGGCCATCGCGGCGCGGTGGAGCCCGTCCCGCTTCGCCGCGGAGGACGAGGTCGGGCGGGACGAGCTGCTCGCGCTGCTGGACGCCGCGCGCTGGGCGCCGTCCTCCGGGAACGAGCAGCCGGCGCGCTGGGTGGTGGTCCCCCGCGGGCACCCCCGCCGCGCGGCGGTGGAGGCGGCGCTGAAGCCCGGGAACGCCTGGGCGAAGCGCGCCGCCCTGCTCCTCGTCTCGCTGGCGAAGACCACCCGGGCGAAGGGGAGCGACCGGAACGCCTGGGCGGAGCACGACCTGGGGATCTCCACCGGCTTCCTCCTGGTGCAGGCCACCGCGCTCGGCCTGGCGGCGCACCCCATGGGCGGGTGGGACCCGGAGGCGCTGCGTGCGGCGGTCGACGCCCCGGAGGACCACCGCCCCATGGCCGTGGTCGCGGTGGGGCGGTACGACGCCGCGCTGGAAGACGAGCGCCTGCTGGAGCGGGAAGCCCGCCCGCGCACGCGGAAGCCGCTGGCGGAGATCGCCTTTCTCGGCGCCGTCGGCGGGGAGCCGGTGGGGTGAGCGGGGGGAACGAGGGCGCCCTGCGGCAGAGCTGGGACCGGAACGCCGCCGCGTGGACGGAGGCGGTGCGCGGGGGCCACATTCCCTCGCGGCGGGCCGGCACCGACGCGGCCATCGTGGAGGCAGTGGCGCGGGCCGGGGGGCGGCGGGTGCTGGACGTGGGGTGCGGGGAGGGGTGGCTGGCGCGGGCGCTCGCGGAGCACGGCTTCGCGGTGACCGGGATCGACGGGAGCGCCGAGCTGGTGGAGCGCGCCCGTGCCGCGGGCGGCGGCGACTTCCGGACGCTCCGCTACGACGAGGTCGAGGCGGACCCCGCGCGCCTCGGCGGCCCGTACGACACCGTCGTCTGCAACTTCGCGCTGCTGGGCGAGACGGTCGCGCCGCTCCTCCGCGCCCTGGCGACGGCGCTCGCGCCGGACGGGCGGCTGCTGATCCAGACGGTGCACCCCTTCACCGCCTGCGGCGACGCGCCCTACCGCGACGGGTGGCGCACCGAGGACTTCGCCGGCTTCGCCTGCCCCTTTCCCGCGGCCATGCCATGGTACTTCCGCACGGTGGGCTCGTGGGTGGCCGCCGCGCGCGCGGCGGGGCTGCAGGTGGTGGAGCTGGACGAGCCGACCGACCCCGACTCGGGACGGCCGCTGTCGCTGCTCCTGGCGCTGGGGCCCGCCTCCCCCCGGCTCTTTTAGGCTCGCTGCCCTCCTCGCCGCATGCTCCCCCGTCCGGCCGCGCATCGGTTCGCCCGGCGGGCGCGAAGCGTTTACATTGGTGGCTCCTTTCCACCCGAGCGAGACGCGGCCGTATGCAAGACCAGTGGCATCCCGACGAGATCGCCCGCATGGGCGAGCAGGTCACCCGCTGGGTCGCCGAGTTCTACGGCGGCCTGGAGACCCAGCCCATCACCCCGGAGATCACCCCGGCGGAGAGCGACGCCCTCTTCGCCGAGCCGCTCCCCCGGTGCGGCGTGGGCTTCGACGCGGCCTTCTCCGAGGTGCGGGAGAAGGTGGTCCCCCACGCGCTGCGGATCCCGCACCCGCGCTACTTCGGGCTGATGAACCCCACGCCGGTGATGCCGGCGGTGTTCACGGAGGTGGTCGTCTCCGCGCTGAACCAGAACATGGGCGCGTGGTCTCACTCGCCCACGGGCACGGCGGTGGAGAAGCGGGTGGTCCGCTGGCTCTGCGACCTGGTAGGCTACCCGGAGCAGGCCGCGGGGACCTTCTGCAGCGGGGGGAGCGTCGCGAACCTGATCGCGCTGCGCACGGCCATGGCGCACCAGCTCCCGGAGTCGCTGGAGGGCGGGCTGCAGGCGCTCCCGGAGCCGCCCCTGTTCTACGTCTCCGCCGAGGCGCACTTCTCGTTCAAGAAGGCCGCCATGACGCTGGGGCTGGGGACGCAGGGGCTCCGCCCCGCGGCCGTGGACGGCCGGGCGCGGATCGACGTGGCGGCGCTCCGCGCGCAGATCCATGCGGACCGCGCGGCGGGGAAGCGCCCCTTCGCGGTGGTCGCCACCGCGGGGACCACCAGCTCCGGCTCCATCGACCCCATCCCCGAGCTGGCCGACCTCGCCGCGGAGGAGGGGCTCTGGTACCACGTGGACGCGGCGTGGGGGAGCGGGGCGCTGGTGTCGTCCACCCACCGCGGCGTGCTGGCGGGGCTGGACCGGGCGGACTCCATCACCTTCGACCCGCACAAGTGGTTCTTCCTCCCCATCGCCGCGGGCGCCGTGCTCACCCGCGACCCGGAGGCGCTGCCGCGCACCTTCGCGACCGACGCGGTCTACATCCCCACGGACGACGACGAGCGCACGGACTTCCGCCGCTGGGGGATCGTGGGGAGCAAGCGGATGGACGCGCTGAAGCTGTGGGTGGCGCTCAAGGCGCTGGGGGCGGAGTGGTACGAGGCCACCATCGACCGGCACATGGCGCTCACGGAGTGGCTGGTGGCGCGGCTGGAGGAGGATCCCGACTGGGAGATCGTGGTGGAGCCGGACCTGAACATCCTCTGCTTCCGCTACCGCCCCGCCGACGTGCCGGAGGAGGAGCTCCCCGCGCTGCAGGACCGCGTGGTGGACGCCGTGGTGCGCGACGGGCGGAGCTGGATCTCGCCCACGGTGGTGGGCGGCGTCCGCGCGATCCGCTGGATGGCGCTCTCCCCTGCGCTGACGGCGGAGGACATGGTGGTGTTCTGGGAATCGATGCGGGAGCTGGCGGCGGGGGTGGTGGAGGCGGGGGTGCGGTAGGCTGCGGACCTGCTTCCGCTTCGGC
Organism: Longimicrobiaceae bacterium; assembly: GCA_035936415.1. Classification (NCBI taxonomy): domain Bacteria; kingdom Pseudomonadati; phylum Gemmatimonadota; class Longimicrobiia; order Longimicrobiales; family Longimicrobiaceae; species Longimicrobiaceae bacterium. The sequence goes on along the minus strand of DASYWD010000579.1, from coordinate 20,053 downwards.
CGGCGGCTTGCAAGCGTGGAGGAACGGAAACCCTACACCTGCTTGAGACCATGCATGGATACACTGCCGTCGTCCAGCAGAGGGACGCGGAGTGGGTCGGCGGATCGAGGAGGAGGTCCCCGGCGTGAAGTCCCAGGGCGCGACCCGGGAGGAACTGCTGGACAAACCTGCGCTCCGCTCTGGAGGAAGCCTGGAGATGAACCGGGCGGACGACCTGGCTGCGGCACAGGGGGCGCCGTACGAGGAGGTACGGGTGAGTCCCGCCGCGTAATGCCAGATTCTGTGGAACACGTTCGGCACCTGCGGCGGCGCTTGCGTCGCGGGTGCGCGGTGCCGTCGCGTCGGGATTATAGCTTCGTTGCCGGCCGACGCAAGCAATGATAAGGGTGACTTCAGTGGTCCCTCGCTATGGGAGGATGTTGTCTGTTCCGTCCGTAGTGAGTACGTTGGAGCCGTTCACCCTCATATCAGCTCTTCTTGCTAAATAGCTTCCATGAGAATTGCTTCTGTTCGACTCCAGGGATTCCGGAACTTTCGAGATGCTTTCGTCAACTTCAATGAGAAATCCCTTGTCATCGGTTATAACGATGTGGGGAAGACCAATCTGGTTTACGCGTTACGACTACTGCTGGACCGAACCCTCCCTGAATCGGCTCTAGAACCGAGGGATTCGGACTTCTATGTGCACCAACCTACTAACACGTTCAGCATTGACATCCACCTAGTAGATGTCGTGGAGGATTGCCTCGTTTCGCGTTTTGGCGAGTATCTTACTGACGAAGGCGACCTCCACCTCGTCTATGAGGCCTCACGCGACCCGGTTAGCGAGCGAAAGCGCTACGAGGTTAAGGCTGGTCCTGCAGACGCACTGGAAACGTTGTCGGGTCGGTTTTATCTCAAGTACCTCAACCTCCGGGTAGTGGAGGGCAAAAGGGATCTGCTGCGGTTTATCCGAAGAGAGCGGCGGGCGCTATTGGAAGAAGCGAAAGAGGCTCGGACGGTGGATCAGAGAGAGGAGGATGTGCAACTCCTCAAGGAAGTAGACAAACGCCTGAAAGAGGCAAATGCTGCAATTATGAAATTGAACTACGTCGGATCCGCAACGAACACCCTGAACGTGGAGTTGTCAAAGCTTTCCTACCGGCACGCCAGTCACCAACTTGTTTTTGGAACTGGGGGAACTGATTCCGCGGAGTTCGTAGAAAACTTAGAACTGTTATCCCGCGTTCAGAACAGCACAATTGCGGTCGGTGGAGATGGAAGGCACAACCAGATTCAGTTGGCCCTGTGGACCGCACGTAATCAAATCGCCGCGGGCGAACAGGCTGATCCGGAGGAAGTCTCTGTCTACTGCATTGAGGAGCCGGAAGCGCATCTCCACCCTCACCAGCAGCGCAAGTTGGCCGCGTATCTCGCCAATACCCTTGGCTCGCAGGTGATCCTGACAACCCATTCCGCGCAAATCGCCTCAGAGTTCCCTCCGGAATCCCTGATCCGGTTATACCAGAATGACCTAGAAACGGTGGCTGCAGCAGCAGGGTGCTCGGACTTGATCCAGGCTGAAGTCGTGAGGTTCGGTTTCCGGATGAGCATACTTCCGGCAGAAGCTTTTTTCGCGAGCGCAGTCCTGCTGGTTGAAGGGCCCTCCGAACTGCTGTTTTACAGGGCCCTCGCGCGCGCCATCGGTATTGATTTGGATCGGATGAACGTGAGCATCTTGAGTGTGGACGGCGTCGGGTTTGATGTGTACTGCAACTTGCTAACGGCACTTTCCATTCCGTTTTCTGTCAGAACAGACAACGATGTCTTCAAAATCCCGAACGTTAATGCTTATCATTATGCTGGGATTGAGCGGGCGCTTGAGCTGGCAAAACGCTATCGCAGGAACTTTGACCACGGGCGCGTTGTCGATCTAGATCTTCTCCAAGGCTTCGATGACCCACAACAAATTCCCGACCCCAATCGACGGGCCGCCGAGACCATGCGCTCGTTGTTGGCCGAGTACGGTGTTTTTGTCGCCCAGCAGGATCTGGAAAATGATCTATGCTCCGCCCATGCCCCCGTCATTTTCGAATACACCCGCACGCAGACCCACGATGCAGCCGTGCGGAGGATGCAGGGGGCAAAAGCTAACTTCATGTTCTCGTTCCTTCGAATGAAAGCCGAAACCCTCGCGGACCTAGCAGGCTCTCACTTGGCCGCGCCATTGGTTTACTGTCAAGAGCTTGTGCAAGGATGAATTACACGGATGAGCAGAACCAAGTTCTGAAAGAAACTGGCAATTGTGTTATCATTGCAGCCCCGGGGAGCGGCAAGACCGCCACGGTTGCTGCCCTGATCCAGACAAGATTGGAGACACTCCCGACTCACAAGGGTGTCATCGCGATCTCCTACACGAACAAGGCAAGCCAGGAACTCCGTCAGCGCGTCCGGCAGGGAGGTGTTGAGGTGAAGGCCTCGTTTTTCGGTACTGTCGACCGCTTCTTCATCACTGCTGTGGTTGCTCCGTTTGGACGCCGGATCTGGGGCAGACCAATCGGGGATTTGACGGTGTCGAAATTTGCTGAAATCGAGGTGCCTCATTCGCTAACTTTCAGACCTGATCTGGAGGATGCGGATGCCCTCCGGGCATATCAGGACGAATTAGGCGAGTTGTACAAACAAGGTATTATCGTACTCGAGGCAGTCGGGTACCTAGCATGCTATATCCTTAGTAACTCTCTAGCGTGTCGAAAGTACATTTGCGCAAGGTACAGTGACATTGTTATCGACGAGTATCAGGATTGCGGCCGATGGCAGCATGAGTTCTTCTTGTTGTTGACCGAGGCAGGCCTGCGCGGCATTGCTGTCGGAGATCTTGACCAGTCAATCTTTTCTTTTGCAGATAAGTATCCTCGTTTTCTGCGTGAACTGGCAGAGGACAATCGGTTTTCGGCATATCGCCTGACGGTGAACCATCGATGTCATCCTGCGATTGCTCATTATGCTGCCAAGTTCCTGTCGGTCGAACACGTTGTGCCGCCAGGCCAGGAGAGACGGGTTTTTCACGCCCATCTGAACGGTTCCGAACGTGACATCGGCGAATGGCTAAATCACGCCGTGCCGGCCGCAATGAAGCGGTTTGGAGTTGACGACCCGAATAAGATTGGAATTCTGGTGCGCAACAATCGGACGGCAGAGTTGGTCAAGGGGGTGTTGCAGATTCCCTGTCGCCATGCTGTTTCCACAATATTGGACGAAGACAACACCCCGGCGTCCATCGTGTTCAAAAACCTGCTCAACTGGGTTTTCAGCCGCACAGAAACACGGCGGGGCTTTGTTGACGAGTATGTTGACCCGAATGCCCCCAAGATGATGCAGCGAAAGCTCGTTCATCTGCTTTCTGAGTTGCAGGTTGCCGTTCCATTCGATGAATACAACATCGATCGCGTGCTGGAGCTAATGATCCTCATTGCCGAGATTGTCACTGGAAGGAAAGTTCCAAGCCGCGCAGCATCCCGCTTATCAGATATGCTAAAATCAGGCGCCTGGGCCTACTTTATACCTCCGTTCTCCGAGGAGATCCAGCTTATGACTATTTTCAAGGCGAAGGGACTTGAATTCGATATCGTGTTTCATCTAGACCTCTACGAGCATGTGCTCCCTAAGTATAAGAGGGAATCAGAACCCGAGGAGGCTAACCTCCATTACGTCGCGCTCACCCGTGCAAAATCTGCATGCATTCTGTGCTCTAGTACGGTGAGACATAACAGCTATAAGGCTTTGCGTGGCTCTGTCTCGCCGTTCCTTCATCGCGAAGGCTTGAATGAACTGCGCGATGAATGGTAGATATCGACTGCATGCTCGGATCCGGCAGCATGCGAGCGTAGAGGAACCGGAACCGGCACCTGCTTGAGACCATGCATCGCTACAATGCGGTGATCCAGCAGCGGGACGCGTGGTTGGTCGGTTTGTACAATGGTGGTGTTCACCCGACAGTCGCCCCGCCGGGGAGTAGGCCAAGCAGCCAGGGGCACCTCCTCGTCGGACGGCTGTGGGTGGCGCTCAGGCGGTAGGGGCGGAGTGGTACGAGGCCACCATCGACAGGCACATGCTGCTGACGGCGCAGGACATGGTGGTGTTCTAGGTGTGGATGCGTGGTTGGAAGCGCGGGCGCGGTAGGCCGGGCGCGGGGGTCCCGCGACAATGTCGTTGGATCCTCCGTTTCCACGCGTTACCGTGGGTGTGAGCGCTCGCCCTCGCGTCCCTCCACCCGCCGGCCGATGCCCGTACGCCTCCAGTGCCCCGCCTGCTCCGCGCCGCTCGACGTGCCCGACACGCACGCGGCCACCACGCGGTGCCCCTACTGCGGGACCGGCGTCCTGCTGACCGAGCGGTCCGGCCGTATCGAGGCGTCCGTCCTGGAAGGCCAGCGGGGCAGGGCCGCGCCTTCCGCGACGGTGACGTGGGTCATCGGCGCCGCCGTGATCCTGCTGGTGGTCGGCGGCGTGGCGCTGCTGGCGATCCGGCCCGGCGGGGACCCGCCCGCGCCCGACTGGCCGGTGCCGGCCCGCGCCGCCGCTCCGGTGCCGCCGCCGATGCCCGAGCCGCCGCAGTTCGCCGAGCCCGTGCTCCGGTTCGGGAGCGAGGGAGTCGGCGCTGGCCGCTTCACCGACGCCCGCAGCGTCGCGGTGGACGGGCAGGGGAGGATCTACGTGGCCGAGTACTCGGGAGGCCGGGTGCAGGTGTTCGACTCGCTCGGCACCTTCCTCACCCAGTGGACGGCGGACCCGAAGAAGCCGCTGGTGGACCTGGAGGCGGACCGCGGCGGCACCGTCTACGTGGTGCAGTCCGGAGAGGTCCGCCGCTACGAGGGAGCCACGGGGCAGCCGCTCGGCAGGCTTGCCAGCGGGGGGCGTGCCACGTACTCCGACATCGCGCTGGCCCCGGACGGGACGTTCTGGGCGGTGACCTGGCCGCACGACATCGTGCACCTGGGCCGGGACGGCTCGGTGCTGCGGACCATCGACGTCCGCGAGGCGATCGGCGACGACGCCTCGCCCGCCCGGGTGGCGGTGGCGGGCACGGGCGACCTCTTCGTCACGGACCAGCACACCGGGGAGGTGTACCGGCTGGACCGCTCCGGACGCTTCGTCGACCGATTCGGTGGACAGCGGTCCGGGTCGTTCTCCCACGTCGCCGTCGACGGCCGGGGGCGGGTCTACGTGGGCGAGCTCGGCAGCGGGATCCGCGTCTTCGGCATGGACGGCCGGCAGCTCGCCTCCTTCGGAGACGGACTCGTCTTCGGGATCGCCGTCAACGACCGCGACGAGATCTTCGCCGCATTCCGCAACCGCCACGAGGTGGTGAAGTTCCGGCCGAGGGAGTGAGCTCCACTGCGGATCCCCCGCTGGCGATCGGGTCGTTGGGGTGACGCGCGGTGACCACGACGCAGTCGCGGCGTCTAGAGAGTGCACTTCGGCCGCACGCGCCCGAGCTCGAGGGCGCTGGATGCGGGCCCGCGTCGAACCCCCGGGACGTGTCGCCGCGCTAGTCGCCGGCTCCCGGCCGCTACCTTCCTCTACTGCCAACCCCCCCATGAAGACCAGGCTCGCTCTGCTGATCGCTCTCTGCCTGCTGCTGCCGCTCGGAACGGCACGCGCTCAGGTGCCGGCTTCCGCCCCGGCGGAGGGCGCACTGCGCGTCTTCTTCGACTGCAACAGCTTTCTGTGCGACTTCGACTTCTTCCGCCGGGAGATCGACTGGGTCGACTACATGCGGGACCGGCAGGACGCGGACGTGCACGTGCTGGTCACCACCCAGCCGACCGGCGGAGGCGGAACGGAGTTCACCCTGCGCTTCATCGGTCAGAGACGATTCGCCGGACGCGACAACCTGCTGCGCTACACGTCGCGCCAGACGGATTCCGAGGACCAGGTGCGCCGCGGGCTGCTGCGGGTGCTGAAGGCGGGCCTCGTGCCCTACGCCGTGGACACTCCCGCGGGAGAGCGGATCCAGATCGGATACGCGGCCGAGAAGGCGGCGGCCGCCACGCCCGCCGCACCGGTGCGCGACCCGTGGAACTACTGGACCTTCAGTGTAGGCGTGAACGGCTTTTTCAACGGGGAGCAGACGTACAGCAGCATGAACCTGAACGGGTCGGCCTCGGCGAACCGCACCACGGAGGCGCTGAAGATCAACCTGGGGGTGAACAACCGCTACAGCGAGCAGAGCTTCGAGCTGCGCGACGGCCGGACGATCACGAACATCCAGCGAAACTACGGCGTGCGCGGCCTGGCGGTCTGGAGTCTGGGCGCGAACTGGTCTGCCGGGGGTAGAGCGTCGGCCACGTCTTCGACCTTCCTGAACCAGGACCTCGCGGTGCGGATCGCGCCAGCCATCGAGTTCAACGTCTTCCCCTACGCGCAGTCGTCCGAGCGGCAGCTCACGCTGCAGTACTCGCCCGGGGTGAACCACTTCGACTACGAGGAGCTCACCATCTTCGGGGAAACCGAGGAGATGCGCTTCGACCAGACCCTGAGGGTCTCCTACGACGTGAAGCAGCCCTGGGGCTCGATCAACACCTCGGCCGAAGCAGCCCATTTCTTCCACGACCTCAGCAAGAACCGGCTCGAGCTCGGGGGCGGGGTCAATCTCCGGCTCGTCAAGGGGCTGCAGTTCCGAGTCTCCGGCAACGCGGCCCGGGTGCGCGATCAGCTGTACCTGCCGGCGGGGAACCTGCCCATCGAGGAGATCCTCCTGCGGCAGCGGCAGCTCCAGACCGCGTACCGCTACTTCGGCTCGGTGGGACTGTCCTACACGTTCGGCTCAATCTTCAACAACGTGGTCAACCCGCGCTTCGGGAACACCGGAGGCGGTGGAAGCTGCTTCTGCTTCTGAGCCGGCCAGGCTCGCCGGACACCGGTTCCAGCTGAAGAAACCGAACCCGGCACCCATGTTGCTGCACCCGGGCAGATTCGAAACCCGCAACAGGGAGGAGCGGTGAATCTCTCGCGTGAACAGAAGTGGAGGGCCGTCAGCCTCGGTTCGGCCGTCCTCGCCGCGGTGGTGGTCCGGGGCGGAATCCGGGCCGTGTGGAAGGCCACGCGCGACGACGAGCCCCCCCTCGACCCGCTGAGGGAGGACAGCTCGTGGACGGACGCGGTGCTGTTCTCGGTGGCGACAGGCCTGACCGTGGGACTGGCCCGCCTCGGAGCGCGAGCGGTCGCAGCCTCGGCCCTGGACGAGGGGAAGCGCCCGCACCTCCCCGGCTGGACGAGATGATCCCTGCGCCGGGACGCCCTCCCCAGCTCGCAGGCTCCCTTCCCGCAGGAGGCACACGCATGCGCAAGCGCATCATCACCCCGTCTTCGGAACCGGCCTCCACTCCCGAGGACGACTGGCTCGACCTGGAGCAGGTGGCCACGGTCGAGATCACCTCGGAAGATCCCGCGCACCCCGTGGAGTCGGCGCTCCGGCCAGGTCCGGGATCGGGGTGGCGTGCCGCGGGGCCCGGTGCACAGACGATCCGGATCCTCTTCGATGCGCCCCGGCAGCTCCGGCGCATCCGGCTGCACTTCGTGGAGCCCTCCGCCGAGCGCACCCAGGAGCTCGTGCTGCGCTGGTCCGCGGAGGACGGGGAGCCGCCCCGCGAGATCGTGCGCCAGCAGTGGACGTTCAGCCCGGGGGGCGCAACCAGCGAGCTGGAGGACTACCGGGTCGAGCTCTCCGGGGTCCGGGTCCTCGAGCTGACCGTCGTCCCCGACGTCAGCGGCGGGGATGCGCGCGCCTCCCTGGCCGAGTGGCGGCTCGCCTGACGAAAGCGCTGCCGCACGCGCCCGAGCCTCGAAGGCGTCAGGCTGCGCGCGTGCGCTTCTTCGGGGCAATCGCCGCTGCGATGTCCTTCCGGGTCGCACCGGTTGCGAGCAGTCCCCGCACGAGCAGGTCCAGAGACACCGTCGGATCGCTCGCTTCCATCTTCGCCACGCGTGACTGGCTCGATCCGATCCGCCGGGCCAGCTCCGTCTGGCTGAGCCCGTGTTCCGTACGGCGCTCCCGGAGACTGTGGGCCAGGGCGAGCTTCAACTCCACGAAGGCAGCCTCTTCCTCCGAGAGACCGAGGAAGTCCTGGGCGGAGCCCACACTCCAGCCCACCTGCTCCAGGCGCTTGCGCTTGCTCTCGTCCATGCTATCCTCCTCGGGTCAGGTCGTCGTACTGCCGCAGTCTGCGCCGGCAGATCTCGATCACGTGCTTGGGCGTCTGTCGAGTCGTCTTCTGGAAGACGTCCGCGAGGATGATCGCATCTGCATCGGCGCGGTAGACGATGCGCCAGGTCCTGTTCTCGTCTACGATGCGGAGTTCATGGCAGCGTGGGCCGATCCCGGGCATCGGGCGCGAGTGGGGGAGCGAGAGAACCTCACCCCTCTGCAGGCGTCGGAGCAGGACGCCAGCTTCGATCCGAGCGGCGGCCGAAAACGGTGGACTCTTCACCTCGCCGTGCAGCCAGATCAGCGGCTTGTCTGTCGGGCTCATGCTCGAACTTATGTCCGTTATGACATATATGCAAGGCGAATTCCAGCCGGCCCGCGCAACCGAACGAAAGCGCTGCGGGCGGCGGAATGACCGGCGGCTTCTTCGGGCGCGCGGAGCGGTGGGCGCGCGAGCACCCGCTCCGGATCGGTGAGACCCGGCTCACCCTGCTCCTCGTCCGCATCGTACGGAGCTTTCTCGACGTGCGGGTAATGGGGCTGGCGGCCGAGATGACGTACTACGCCCTGCTCTCCGTCTTTCCGCTGATCGGTGCGCTCGGGGCGAGCCTCGGCTTCCTGGAGCGGATCACGGGACCGGAGGCGGTGGAGCAGGTGGAGGCCGCGGTCGTCCTGTCGCTGGATGCGGTGTTCAGCACCGAGGTCACCCGCGACGTGGTCGCCCCGATGGTGCGGGGACTTCTCCAGCAGGAGCGCGCCGGGTTCGCCATCGGCGGGTTCCTGGTCTCCCTCTTCCTCGCCAGCCGGGTCTTCCGCTCCGCGATCCACACGCTGGACCAGGCCTACTGCGTCGAGGAGCGGCGGGGGGTCGTGGCTCTCTGGACGCTCGGCTTCCTCTTCGCGCTCGGCGCGATCGTCACCGCGACCACGGTGCTCGGCATGGTCGTCGTCGGGCCCCTGCTCGGCGGCGGGAGGGCGATCGCGGAGCGGCTCGGCTGGGGCGCGGCGTTCGAGGTGGCCTGGGCGATCGCCCGCTGGCCGACGGTGTTCGTCATCGCGACCGGCTTCCTGGCCGTGCTCTACCGGGTCGGGCCGAACGTGCGGAACACGTGGAGACAGTGCATCCCCGGCGCCCTCTTCGGGATGGCCGCCCTGGTCCTGGTGGCGGTGGGGTTCCGCGTGTACCTGGAGACCACCGGCGTCGACAGCCCGCAGATCCGGGACGCCGACGCAGCGGTGGCCGCGGGTGCGCAGGTGGTCGGCGCCATGCTGGCCGCGCTCCTCTGGCTCTGGCTGAGCGGGATCGCCGTCCTCACCGGCGGCGTCGTGAACGCCGAGCTGAGCCGGGAGCACCACGACATGCCGCCCCGGCAGGTGTAGGCGCCACCCGCGTCTACCACCCGCCCCTTCTGCCGGGGTTCATCCCGCCCCCGCGGTTCCGTCCGGTTCCGCGGTACCCTCCGTGTGAGTCGTCCAGGTCCCCCTGGCGGGGTCGGAAGCCGCTGTCGTATACGCCACGGTAGCGATTGCTCTCCATCCCCGTGAGGCGCGACCGGCCTCCGCGCCCCCCCTGGCCGAAATCGCCGCCGTACCGGGCCTGCCCCGGACCGGGCCCGCCGCGGTACCCACGGTCGTAGCCCCCTCGCCCCCGCCCGGTCAGACCGCTGCGCTCGCCCCAGTTCCCGAACTCGAGGTCCGATCCCGCGCCCCGGCCCTCGCGCCACCCGCCCCGTCCGCGCGGCTCGCTCCGGCCTCCGCGGTTGCCGCGCCCGAAGCCCCCGGCGCTGTAGCCGAACTCCACGTCCGAGTCCCCGTCGTCCAGTCCACCGCCGCCGTACCAGACCCGGTTGCGGGCGTCCCTGTCGTAGCGTGCCATGGTTCCCTCCAGGCAAAGAGTTGGGCGGGCAAGCCGCCGCAACATGCGCGCCCGCCGCGGCGGGGAGGTGTGGCGGACGCACCGTGCCCGGGTTAGATCTGTTCCGGCGTAGAATCCTCCGGGTGCGCCCGCTCCCCTCGCCTCCTGCTCTGCATGGACCCGCTCACCTCGCCCTATGCGATCTACCTCCGCGCGCTGCACCTGCAGCGGGAGGAGGTGCCCTCGTTCGAGGAGTATCCCTTCCACCTTCCGGCGGTGCGGGAGCTGGAGGAGCTGACGTTCACCGCGCCCGTGACCTTCCTCGTGGGAGAGAACGGCTCGGGGAAGTCGACCCTCCTGGAAGCCGTCGCCGCGGCGTGGGGTTTCAACCCGGAGGGGGGGAGCCGCAACCACCTCTTCGCCACGCAGCCCTCCCACTCCGTCCTCCACGAGTACCTGCGCCTGGTGCGCGGCCACCGGAGGGCGGCCGACGGCTTCTTCCTTCGCGCGGAGAGCTTCTACAACGTGGCGACGGAGGTGGACCGGCTCGGGGTGGAGAGCGCCTACGGCGGCCGCTCGCTGCACGAGCAGTCGCACGGGGAGTCCTTCCTGGCCCTGTTCATGGACCGGTTCTACGGGGGAGGGTTCTACCTCCTGGACGAGCCCGAGGCCGCGCTCTCGCCCAGCCGCCAGCTCTCGGTGCTGCTGCGCATGCACGACCTCGTCCGGCAGCAGAGCCAGTTCCTGGTCGCGACGCACTCGCCCATCCTCCTGGGCTACCCGGGGGCGGACATCCTCCTGCTCGACGAGGGCGGGATCCGCCGCGTGGAGTACGAGGAGACGGAGCACTACTTCGTCACGCGCGAGTTCCTGAACCACCGCAGCCGGATGCTCGCCGAGCTCCTCTCCGACGGGGGCTGAGCCCCGCCTCCTCCTCCGGCCCGCTCCTTGCCGCCGTGCACCCCTCCACGCCGACCCGGGCCGGCGGGGAGGAACTCTGCACAAGGAGGATCGCATGGCGCAGGACAGGGACAGGGGGCCGTTCGAGCAGATCGGCGAGGCGGTCGGGGGGGCGCTGGGGAAGGCCGCCGGCCGGGCGAACGACATGGCGATGAACGCCGCGGCGAACGTCTTCGGATCGGCGCTGCAGACGCTGGGGTCGTGGTGGTCCACGCCCGACGCCCAGCAGGCGTCCGGTTCCTGGGGCGAGCCGGAGGACCGCGCCTGGCGGCAGCACCACGAGACCGGGGGCGCGGCCGGCGTGCGGGACTACGAGCGCGCCCGCCCGGCGTACCAGTTCGGGCACCTGGCCGGCCACAACCCGGAGTACCAGAGCAAGCCGTTCGATCAGGTGGAGGCCGAGGTGGAGCGGGCCTGGGAGCAGGTGGGGAGGGAGCGGTACGGAGACTGGTCCGAGGTGCGCGACCGGGTGCGGTACGGCTACACGCACCGGGTCGAGGGCGCGCCCAACCCCACCTGAACGGATGAGCACCCACGCGCAGCTTCCCTCCGAGACCAGCGCGGACGGCCGCTTCGTCCGGCAGGCGTACACCATCCGGGACCGGATCACCGCCGACGGCTCGTCCGGGTTCCCGGCCGAGCCGGGGCGCTACCACCTGTACGTCTCGCTGGCCTGCCCGTGGGCGCACCGGGCGATCATCGTGCGGAAGCTGCTCGGGCTGGAGGACGTGGTCTCCATGTCCGTGGTGGACCCCATCCGCGACGAGCGTGGGTGGGCCTTCCGCGAAGGCGAGGGGCACGGCCCGGACCCGGTGTGCGGCTTCCGCTTCCTTTCCGAGGCGTACCTCCGCACCGACCCGGGCTACACCGGGCGCTACACGGTGCCCTGCATCTGGGACCGCGTCACCGGGCGGCTGGTGACGAACAACTACCCCGACATCACCCTCGACTTCGAGACCGAGTTCCGGGCGTTCCACCGGCCGGGCGCGCCCGACCTGTACCCGGAGCCCCTCCGCGACCGGATCGACGAGGTCAACGCGCTGGTCTACGAGGACGTGAACAACGGCGTCTACCGGGCCGGCTTCGCCACCCGGCAGGAGGCGTACGAGGAGGCGGTGAGCACGCTCTTCGCGCGGCTCGACTGGCTGGAAGCGCGGCTCGCCGGGGAGCGCTACCTGGTCGGGGGGCAGCTCACGGAGGCGGACGTCCGCCTGTTCACCACGCTGGTGCGCTTCGACGCGGTGTACGTGGGGCACTTCAAGTGCAACCTGCGCCGCCTGGTGGACTATCCCGCCCTCTGGGGGTACGCCCGCGACCTGTACCAGCGCTCCGGCTTCGGCGAGACGGTGAGCTTCGACCACATCAAGCGCCACTACTACGTGACGCACGACCGCCTGAACCCCGCGCGCATCGTCCCCGTGGGCCCCCTCGTGGACTGGGACGCCCCGCACGGCCGCGAGCGCCTCGCCTGATGGCGGGAGCGGACGACCTGACCATCCGCGACGCGCGGCCGGACGAGCGCGAGGCCATCCACGACCTCACCCTGGCGGCGTACGCGGAGTTCGCGGAGGTGATGGCACCCACCGCCTGGCGGGGGCTGGAGCAGGCGCTGCGCCGGGCGCTGGCCGCGGAGGAGGGCGCCGAGCGCATCGTGGCGGAGCGGCACGGAAGGCTGGTGGGCAGCGTCATGCTCTTCGCCCCGGCGAAGAGCGCGTACGGCGGCGGCGTGGACGCGGTCCCCTGGCCGGAGCTGCGCCTGCTGGCCGTGGCACCCCAGGCGCGCGGGGATGGCGTGGGCGCGGCGCTCGTGCGCGAGTGCGTGCGCCGGGCCCGGGCGTCGGGCGCCCGGGAGCTCGGCCTGCACACCTCGGAGAGCCTGAAGGTGGCGATGCGGATGTACGAGCGCATGGGCTTCGTCCGCGCCCCGGAGCACGACTTCCAACCCCCCGGGGCCGAGCTCGTCCGGGCATACCGGCTGCCGCTGGACGACGCAGGGGCTTGACCACCCCGCCACGCGCGGTTATCGTCCTGCAGTAGCTCAGAACTGAAACGATTTTCACCGCGAGCCGATGCGCACGCTCCGCTCCACCTGCTGCATGTACATGTGTCACACCGGTTCTCCCGCGGGAGAAGCGGCTGGGCGCGCATGCACGGACCAGGTGGACGTGTAAGCAGAGCGAGACTCGCAGCAGTCTCCGAGCCCGGCCCTCTCCCGCGAGAGGGCCGGGCTCTTTCGTACCGCGGGACCGCCGGCAGCGCGAGGTGCGCCGAGCCGGGCCCGCGACACACCAGGCACCCGAAAGGAACGCGCCGCATGCCGATCACGCCCGAGCGCCCCATCGCCGTGTTCTACGAGCACCCCGACTGGTTCCGCCCGCTCTTCGCGGAGCTGGACCGCCGCGGCACGCCGTACGTGAAGCTCCACGCCGGCAGCCACCGCTACGACCCCGCGGAGGTGCCGCCCTACTCGCTGGTCTTCAACCGGATGAGCCCCTCCGCGTACCTCCGCGGCGGCGGGAACGCCATCTTCTACACGCTGTCGTGGCTGGATCACCTGAAGCGCCACGGCGTGCGGGTGGTGAACGGGTACGACGCCTTCGTCACCGAGACCTCCAAGGCGCGGCAGCTCGCCCTGCTGGAGGAGCTGGGGCTCCCCTACCCGAAGGCCCGCGTGATCGACCACCCCTCCGAGGCGCCCGCCGCCGCCGAGGGGCTGCGCTTCCCGGTGGCGGTGAAGCCCAACATCGGCGGGAGCGGGGCGGGGGTGCGCCGCTTCGACTCGCCGGAGGAGCTACGCGCCGCGGCCGAGGGCGGCCTGGAGCTGGGGATCGACTCGGTGGGGCTGGTACAGGAGTTCATCCCCCAGGAGGAGAGCCGCATCGTGCGGGTGGAGGTGCTCGGGGGCGAGTACCTGTACGGGATCCGCATCTACACCCCCGGCAACTCCTTCGACCTGTGCCCCGCCGACGTCTGCCAGCGCGTGGACGGCGTGGAGCTGGACGCCGCGATCTGCGCGGTGGACGCGCCGAAGCGCGGGCTGCGCGTGGAGGGGTATGAGCCCCCCGCCCAGGTCCGCGCCGAGGTGGAGCGGATCATGGCCGCCGCCGGGATCGAGGTGGGCGGGATCGAGTACATGGTCGACGCCCGCGACGGGCGGCTCTACTACTACGACGTCAACGCGCTCTCCAACTTCGTGGCGGACGCGCCCAACGTGGTGGGCTTCGACCCGTTCGCGCGGCTGGCCGACTACCTGGAGCGCGAGGCCGCCGCGGCGCTCGCGCGCTCCGCGGCCGGGAAGGAGGCGGCCTGATGCGCTTCGGATACTGGCTCCCGGTCTTCGGCGGGTGGCTCCGCAACGTCGAGGACGAGGGGATGGAGGCGAGCTGGGACTACGTCCGCCGCCTGGCGCAGCGCAGTGAGCGGATCGGCTTCGACCTGACCCTGGTCGCCGAGCTGAACCTGAACGACATCAAGGGGGTGGACGCCCCGTCGCTGGACGCGTGGAGCACCACCGCGGCGCTCGCGGCGGTGACCGAGCGGCTGGAGATCATGACCGCCGTCCGCCCCACCTTCCACTCCCCCGCGCTGCTCGCCAAGCAGGCCGCCAGCATCGACCGCATCTCCGGCGGGCGGCTGGCGCTGAACGTGGTCTCCTCCTGGTGGGCCACGGAGGCGAAGAAGTACGGGGTCCACTTCGACCAGCACGACGACCGCTACGCCCGCACCTCCGAGTGGCTGGACGTGGTGGACGGGATGTGGAAGGAGCCCGTCTTCTCGTACGAGGGGAAGTACTACTCGGTGGACGAGGCCATCCTGGAGCCCAAGCCCGCGCGGAAGCCCCGCCCCGTCCTGTACGCCGGGGGCGAGTCCCCCGCCGCCAAGGACCTCATCTCGCGCAAGTGCGACGCCTGGCTCACCCACGGCGACCCGCCGGAGACCATCGGCGCCAAGGTGGCGGACATGCGCGAGCGCCGGGAGCGCCTGGAGCTGCCCCCCATGCGCTTCGGGGCGGCGGGGTACGCGGTGGTGCGCCCCACGGAGGCGGAGGCGGCGCGCGAGGTGGAGCGGATCACCGACGTGCGGCAGAGCGCCAAGGGGTTCGCCAACTACCGGGACTGGATCGACAACACGCAGCTGGAGCAGCGCGTCTCGCTGGAAGACTACTCCGTCTCCAACCGCGGCCTGCGCTCCGGGCTGGTGGGCACCCCCGAGCAGGTGGCGGAGCGGATCCTGGAGTTCGAGCGCGCCGGGCTGGACCTGCTGCTGCTGCAGTTTTCCCCGCAGCACGAGGAGATGGAGCGGTTCGCGGAGGAGGTGATCCCGCTGGTGAACGGGGCCTCCGTGCTCGGTTGAACGGCTGGGTTCGGGCGTGCCCCCGGCTGCGGCCCCCTCACCCCCCGGCCCCCTCTCCCCCGCAAGCGGGAGAAAGGGGGAGCACTTCAACTGCCGTTCGGCACCCTCGCGGAGGTGGCCGCAGGGAGGGGGTGGGGGTGGTCGGAGGAAAAAGCCTTGTGTCCGAGCGTAGCGAGTTTGGCTTTTTCCGGAGACTACCCCCGCCCCCGACCGCCCGCGCGACACATCCACGGCCCCGCCCGGCCGTGACAGCCGCCGCGCGGGGGGCTATCATGTCGCCATGCTCACCTGCCAGAAGACCCGGTTCTCCCTCCCCGAGGGGCTGCACTACCTGAACTGCGCCTACATGGGCCCGCTCTCAGTGCGCGTGGAGGAGGCGGGGATCGCCGGGATCCGGCTGCGGCGCGACCCCACCTCCATCGGCCCGGCGGACTTCTTCGCCGGGGCGGAGGGGGTGCGGGAGCGCTTCGCCCGCCTGGTGAACGCCCCCGACCCGCGGCAGGTCGCCCTCGTCCCGGCGGTGTCGTACGGGATGGCGGTCGTGGCGCGGAACACCCCGCTGCGCGCCGGCCAGAACGTGGTGGTGGCGCACGAGCAGTTCCCCAGCAACGTCTACCCGTGGCGCCGGCTCGCCGCGGAGAGCGGCGCCGAGGTGCGCGCGGTCGCCCCGCCGGAGGGCGCGGAGCGGCGGGGCGAGCGGTGGAACGCGCGGCTGCTGGAGGCGATCGACGCCGGGACCGCGCTGGTGGCGCTGGGGAACGTGCACTGGGCGGACGGCACCCGCTTCGACCTGGAGGCCGTGGGCGAGCGCGCCCGCGAGGTGGGGGCGGCGCTGGTGGTGGACGGCACCCAGTCGGTGGGCGCCCTCCCCTTCGACATGCAGAGGGTCCGGCCCGACGCGCTGGTGTGCGCCTCGTACAAGTGGCTGATGGGGCCCTACGGCATGGGGGTGGCCTGGTTCGGACCGCGCTACCTGGACGGGGCGCCGCTGGAGGAGAACTGGATCAGCCGGGAGGGGAGCGAGGACTTCGCCGGGCTGGTCCGCTACCGGGACGCGTACCAGCCCGGGGCGCTGCGCTACGACGTGGGGGAGCGCTCGAACCCCGTCCTCCTCCCCATGCTCTCCGCCGCGCTGGACCAGCTCCTGGAGTGGACCCCGGAGGGGATCCAGGCGTACTGCCGCGCGCTCACGGCCGAGCTGGTGGAGGAGGCGCGCGCCCTGGGCTACGGCGTGGAGGACGAGCGCTGGCGGGGCGCCCACCTCTTCGGGCTCCGCGCCCCCGCCGGCGTGGAGCTGGCGCGCGTGCAGGAGGCCCTGGCGCGCAGGCGGGTCGCCGTCTCCGTGCGGGGCGCCTCGCTGCGCGTGGCGCCCAACGTCTACAACGACGCCGCCGACGTGGCGGCGCTGCTCGACACGCTGCGGGAGGCCGCCGCGTGAGCCGCACCCCGTGCAGACAGTGCAGGCACATATGAACGGACCCGAAGACACCGGCCGCATCGCCCGGCAGCTCCGTTTCGTGGTGGAGATCGACCGGCTCAAGACCGTGCTCCGGCAGACGCTGCTGACCGACGCCTCGCGGCAGGAGAACAGCGCCGAGCACTCGTGGCACCTGGCGCTCATGGCCGCCCTCCTGGCCGAGCACGCCGGGGAGCCGGTGGACGTCGCCCGGACCATGAAGATGGTGCTGGTGCACGACCTCGTGGAGATCGACGCCGGGGACGCCTTCTGCTACGACGCCGCGGCCAACGTGGGGAAGGAGGAGCGGGAGCGGCTCGCCGCGGAGCGCGTCTTCGGCCTCCTCCCCGCCGGGCAGGCGGAGGAGCTGCGCTCTCTCTGGGAGGAGTTCGAGGAGGGAACGACCCCCGAGGCGCGCTTCGCCGTCGCGCTCGACCGCCTCCAGCCCCTCCTCCAGAACCTCCACTCCGGCGGGGGGAGCTGGCGGGCGCACGGGATCGCGCGGGAGCAGGTGCTCCGCCGCATGGACCCCATCCGCGTGGGCGCCCCGGCGCTCTGGCCGGTCGTCCTGGAGGTGGTGGAGCAGGCCGTCGCGGCCGGTCACCTCCGTGCGGCCGAAGGCCTTGACGGGGCGGCCCGCAGCCGCTAGCCTCCAGTCCATGAACACGCGCACCTGCCTCGTCGCCGGCCTTTATTATCCCGCCCCCCGTGATCCGGGCCGGCGGTGGAGGCGCATGCGCGGCTGACGCGCGACGACAGGCAGCTCCGCACCGCACCAGGCGGCCCGTGAACTCCACGGGCCGCCTTTTTGTTTTACCCGTACCCGTCCACGACCGATGCGCCTTTCCGAGGATCGCAGTGAGGGCATGCTTGACTTCTGGCACGAAAGGGCCTACAGTAGCCGAGCCATGCGGATATTTTGCGACACACACCACAAGAGCGTTTTCATGCCGCGGACCGTTGCCAACGGACACGGCCCCGGGGTCCCCGCCCGCGGTCGCTCGTGGGCTCTTCACCTGTCTTCCAGGAGGCCAGCATGACCGGATCCGTTGCCACCGAGCCGTCCATCTTCATCGAGCAGCACTGGGACGCCTACACCCCGGAGGAGCACGGCACCTGGGGGATCCTGTACGAGCGCCGCATGAAGGAGCTGCGCGAGACCGGGAGCCGCGTCTTCCTGGAGGGCGCCGAGGCGATCGGGCTGCGGCGCGACATCGTCCCCGACCTGGCGGACGTGAACCGTCGGCTGTCCGCCCGCACCGGGTGGCGCTCCGTTGCAGTGGGCGGCTTCATCCCGGCGCGCGACTTCTTCGCGTGCCTCGCGCAGCGGATGTTCCCCACCACCATCATCGTACGGCCGCGCGAGCAGCTGGAGTACCTGCCGGAGCCGGACATCTTCCACGACGTGTTCGGGCACGTCCCGCTGCACGCCGACCCGGTCTTCGCCGACTTCCTTCAGCTGTTCGGCCAGGTGGCGAGCCGCGCGCGGAGCGAGGAGGAGATGACGCGCATGGCCCGGCTCTTCTGGTTCACGGTGGAGTTCGGGCTGGTGCACGAGGAGGGGCGGACAAAGGTGTACGGGAGCGGCCTGATCTCCTCCATCGGCGACGCCGCCAACGCGCTGGGCCCCCGCTGCGACCGCCGCCCCTTCGACCTGGACGCGGTGATGGACCAGCACTTCGAGATCGACCGCTTCCAGGACGTGCTGTTCGTGGTGGACTCGTTCGAGCAGCTCTTCCAGGCCGTCAAGGACGCCGAGCGCAGAATGGAGGCCGCATGATTATCGTCACCCGTCCCGACATCACCAACGCCGAGCTCGACGGCATCCGCGAGCGGGTGGAGGCGTACGGGCTCCGCACGCACATCTCCCGCGGCGAGCTCCGCGTGGTGGTGGGGTGCATTGGCGACGAGACCGCGCTCTCCCAGGCCGCCCTGCGCGTCCTCCCCGGGGTGGAGTCGGTCACGCCCGTGCAGAAGCCCTACAAGCTCGCCGCGCGCGAGTTCGCGGCCGCCTCCAGCGTCATCCGCGTCGGGGACCGTCCCGGTGCCTCCGTCGGCGGCCGGGAGCTGGCGGTGATCGCCGGCCCCTGCTCGGTAGAGGGGCGCGAGATGCTGGACGAGACCGCGGACGCGGTCCTCGCCGCCGGGGCGGGGATGCTGCGGGGAGGCGCCTTCAAGCCGCGCACCTCGCCCTACGCCTTCCAGGGGCTGGGGGAGGCCGCGCTCCGCCTCCTGGCCGAGGTGCGCGCGCGCACCGGCCTCCCGACCGTCACCGAGGTGATGGACACCCGGCAGGTGGAGCTGGTGGCGGAGCACGCCGACGTTCTGCAGGTGGGCGCGCGAAACATGCAGAACTTCGCCCTGCTCTCGGAGCTGGGCCGGGTGCAGCGTCCCATCCTGCTGAAGCGGGGGCTCTCCGCCACCGTCACGGAGCTGCTCATGGCGGCGGAGTACGTGATGTCGCAGGGGAACCACGACGTGATCCTCTGCGAGCGCGGGATCCGCACCTTCGAGACGGCCACGCGCAACACCCTGGACGTGGCGGCCATCCCGGTCCTCAAGGCGGAGACGCACCTCCCCGTCCTCGTGGACCCCAGCCACGCCGCGGGGCGGGCCGACATGGTGGCCCCGCTGGCGTTCGCGGCCGTGGCGGCGGGGGCCGACGGCCTGATCGTGGAAGTCCACCCGTGCCCGGAGAAGGCGCTCTCGGACGGGGACCAGTCGCTCGGCCCGCGCGCGTTCGCGGAGCTGATGCGGGCGCTGCGTCCCTTCGCCGCGGCGGCCGGGCGCACGCTCCCGGAGACCGGCCATGACACGGCACGAGAGGCGGCATGAGCCCCGCGGCGAGCAACGATTCCGGCGGGCCCGATCTGCCACGGCTCCGCGAGGAGATCGGGCGGATCGACCGGGAGATCATCGCCCTGGTGGCGGAGCGGGTGAGGCTCGCGCGGGAGGTGGGGAGGGCGAAACGCGCCGCCGGCCTTCCGACGCTGGACCCCGCGCGTGAGGCGGCGGTCGTCCGGGCCGCGGGCGCCCTCGCCCGCGAGGCGGGGCTCGTGGACGAGGAGATGCGCACCCTCTTCTGGCATCTGATCGGGCTGTCGCGGCGCGCCCAGGTGGAAGCGGAGTGAGCGGCTCGCCGCCGGACACCGCCGCCGTGCTCGGCCTGGGGCTGGTCGGCGGCTCCCTCGCCCGCGACCTGGCCCGCCTCGGCGTCCGGGTGCTCGGGCACGACCGCGACC
>DASYWD010000578.1 GCA_035936415.1 Longimicrobiaceae bacterium | reverse complement strand
ACGCGGAGGCGGTCCAGCCGCTCCGTACGGGCCAGCCGCGCGGGGATGGCGAAGGCGAAGTGGCGCTCCGCCGTCTCCACGTCCGCGATCACGTCGCCCTGGAAGGAGTAGGAGAAGAGGGTCGCGCCCGCGGCGTCCAGCCCCTCCACCCGGTAGGGGCCGGGCCCGGCCGGGAGCACCGGGCGGGTGGTGATCTCGAACGCAGGCTCCAGCACCGACTCCGCGCCCGCGATCCGGCCCCACACCAGGAGCGACGGCTCGTCCGCCGCCACGGGCACCGCCTGCTCGCCCGAGGTGCCGCCGTCGCCGCTCCGCCGGAACTGCAGGACTCCGCGGTACGTGTAGTCGCTGATCCACTCGGGCCCGCAGTACGTCATCAGGTCCCTGAACCGGCTCCCGTCCTTGGACTCGCCCGCCGCGACGTCCACGCCGTGCGCGCCGGTACGGCCGTCCTCGTAGGGGAACAGGACGTCCACCCCCGCCGGGCCGCCGCAGGGAGCGTGGCGCCTGCCGAAGTTGTGCCCCAGCTCGTGCGCCAGCGTACCCGCGGACCGCGGGAGGCGGTCGTAGCCGACCGCCGCAGGCGGCGCGCCCGGCAGCCCGCCGATGTAGCCGATCCCCGCGATGTTGTTTCCGCCGGGGTGCGTCAGGATCCCGTAGTAGTAGCGCCGGCTCCCGTCGGCGAGGCGGAGCGCGGCGATCTCGTTGAGGATCCGGATCCACCCGGACCCGTCCGCGGGGGAGGCGCTCGTGCTCGTCACGTATGGCGTGCGGATGTCCACCTCGTACTCGGCGATGGGGAACATCCCGACCAGCTCCCGGATCCACTCGTCCCGGGTGAGCACGCTCACGCGGCCGGTGGTGCCGTCCGGCTGGTGGATGGGGACCAGGCGGAGCCAGAGCTTGGGCACGGTCGTCACGTTCAGCGCCAGCACCCCGGAGGCCGGGTAGCGGAGCTGGCTCCCCGGCCGGGTCGGGACGCTCCTCTCGGGATCGGCCTCCACCACCAGCGAGAGCCCGGGGCGGACCAGGCGCGCCGGAACCATGCCGTTCCACGAGCCGTCCAGGCTCGCCTCGCGCACCGCGGTGGGGATGGAGTCCGCACCGGGGGAGAGGGTGAGGGTCTCCTGCAGGACGCCGTCGTGGTAGAGCCCGACGCGGACCCCGGGGGCGAAGAAGCTGGGCTGGTCGCCGCGCAGGAAGACCCGCAGCAGGGCGTCGCGACCGGCGACCAGGGGCACCGAGCGGTCGTAGGTCTGCACGCTCTGCGTCAGGTACACGCCGTCCACGGCCAGGCCGAGGACGCGGGGGTTCACCCGGATGGCCGCGTCCGCCGAAAGGCCGGCCACCGTGACCGTTCCCACCGCCCGGCCGGGCTGCAGCGCCATCAGCACCCCGCCCCGGTCCTCCACCCGGTCGGCGGCGTCGAAGCTCCAGAGCGGAGGCGCCCACGCCGGGAGGCGCTCGAACGGCTTCCCGTTCTGGTCCAGCACGGTCACGCCCAGGGGGACGGGGCTTCCCTCGACCACGGTGACGACGCGGCTGCTCAGCACGACGCGGGTCGGGACGCGCTCCGCGTCGGGGAGCAGGTCGGAGCACCCGCCGAGCGCGAGGGAGGCCAGGAGGGCGCAGCGGGCGAGAGGTCGCATCGCAGGAGGCCGGTGCGGGGAGCGGGAGGGCGCGCCGGCCCCGCGGGGGCGGACGGCGGGGCGCCGGAACGGCCGGGGTGGCATTCCAATATCATGCGTCCGCGGCCCGCTTGCAACCGCCCCGCACGCGTGGCGGCCCGGGGCGCCGCCTTGCCCCAGCCTCTTCCCGCTGTTAAATTTAGCTCTTCCCCGCTGCCCGACGGCGAGAGGTCCGGGGTACGGTCACTCACAGGGCACGACGGACGATCCGGAGCCGCACGCCGCGGCTCCTTTTGTTTGCGACGCGTTTCCGAGTCATTCAACGACGGATACAATGGACTTCAATTCCTTCGATCTCCACCCCGACCTCCTCCGCGGAGTCCGGGACCTCGGCTTCACCCGCCCCACGCCCATCCAGGAGCAGTCCATCCCGCCCGGGCTCGCGGGGAAGGACCTGCTGGCCTGCGCCATGACCGGGAGCGGGAAGACCGCGGCGTTCCTCCTCCCCATCCTGAACCGGCTCATGGGGAAGCCGCGCGGCACCACGCGCGCGCTGGTGCTGACGCCCACGCGCGAGCTCGCGGCGCAGATCCACGAGCACCTGGAAGCGCTGGCGGTGCACACCCCGCTCAAGGGCGCGGCCGTCTTCGGCGGCGTGGGGATGGGGCCGCAGGAGCGGGCCTTCCGCAACGGGGTGGACGTGATCATCGCCACCCCGGGACGCCTCCTGGACCACTTCCAGCAGCCCTACGCCCGGCTGGACGGGCTGGAGGTGCTGGTGCTGGACGAGGCGGACCGCATGCTGGACATGGGCTTCCTCCCGGACATCCGCCGGGTGCTGAAGCACCTCCCCGCGAAGCGGCAGACGCTCTTCTTCTCGGCCACCATGCCCGCGCCCATCGTGCAGCTCTCCCGGGAGATGCTGCAGGCGCCGGAGGCCATCAACGTCGAGCGGAGGCAGGCCCCGGCGAAGGGCGTCGCCCAGGCGGTGTACCCGGTGTCCGAGGAGCTGAAGGCGCACCTGTTCCTGGAACTGCTGAAGCGCGGCGACATCGGCAACGTGATCGTCTTCACCCGCACCAAGCACCGCTCCAACCGCCTGTCCGAGTTCCTGGAGAAGCACGGCGTCCCCAACGCCCGCATCCACGGGAACCGGAGCCAGGCGCAGCGCACCGAGGCGCTCGCAGGCTTCAAGAACGGCCGCTTCCGCGTGCTGGTGGCGACCGACATCGTGGCCCGCGGGATCGACGTGGAGGCGCTGGAGCACGTGGTCAACTTCGACGTCCCGCACGTCCCGGAGGACTACATCCACCGCGTGGGCCGCACGGCGCGCGCGGAGGCCACCGGTGACGCCTACACCTTCGTCTCCCCCGAGGAGGAGAAGGACCTGAAGGCGATCGAGCGCGCCGTCGGCAAGCCGCTCCCCCGCCGCGTGGTGGAGGGCTTCGACTACCGGACGAAGCCGCAGGAGCGCTTCGAGATCCCCATCCAGGAGCGCATCGCCGAGATCCGCGCCCGCAAGGCCGAGGATCGCGCCCGCGCCAAGGCGAAGGCGGAGCGCAAGGCGCAGCGGGAGGCCGAGGAGGCCGCGCGCGTCGCCCGGGGCGGGCGCCCCTCTCACGGGGGAGAGCCGCGCCGCTCCCAGCCGCAGGGGCAGGGCCAGGGGCAGGCCGGCTCCGGCGAGAACGGCGGTCAGCGGAACCGCCGCCGCGG
>DASYWD010000577.1 GCA_035936415.1 Longimicrobiaceae bacterium | reverse complement strand
TTCGCGGCCAGGGCGCGCCAGCGCGCGGGAAACCCCGCGGAGCACACCGAGCGCGCCTGCCGCGCGCTGTGCGGCTGCTCCGCCGACGCCGCGGCAGCGGTGACCGACGCCGCCCTGGAGGGGCTCGCCCCCCGGGGGGAGCTGCCCGCCTACGAGGCGTGGCGGCTCCGCATCCAGGGATCCTTTTTCCAGGAGGGGTGCGCATGAGGGAGCACGTGACGGGGGCGGTGCGCCGGAACGGGACGCGGCTCGTGGCGCTGGCCGTGGTGGCGGCGCTGTACGGGATGAGCCGGCTCCCCACCCTTCCCGCGGAGGAGCGGGCGGATCTCGCCGGGCGCTTCCACTTCGCCGGGGAGAGGATCCCGGAGGCGGGGGCGGGCGCCCACCGCTCGCTCCGCCCGGTGCACCCGAGCCTGCGGGGCATCTCGGCCTGGGTCTCCTCGGTGGGCGCGTCGGTGGCGCTCCACGACCTGGACGGCGACGGGCTCCCGAACGACCTGTGCACCGTAGACCCGCGCACCGACGCGGTGACCGTCGCGCCGGTCCCCGGGACGCCCGCGCGCTATGCGCCGTTCACGCTCGATCCGGCGCCGCTGCCGTTCTCGCGGGCCACCATGGCGCCCATGGGGTGCCTCCCGGCGGACCTGAACGAGGACGGCGCCGCCGACCTGGTGGTCTACTACTGGGGGCGGAGCCCGGTGGCGTTCCTGCGCCGCGGGGGCGAGGCGGGCGGCCGGCTCCGCCCGGAGGCGTACGCGCCGGTGGAGGTCGCCCCCGGCGGGGAGCGGTGGTTCACCAACGCCGCCCTCTTCGCCGACGTGGACGGCGACGGGTGCGCGGACCTGGTCGTCGGGAACTACTTCGCGGACGGCGCCCGCGTCCTGGACGCGGAGGCGCCGGGGTCGGAGCGCCTGCAGCACTCCATGTCGCGCGCGCTGAACGGCGGGCGCAACCGCGTCCTGCTCTGGGCGGGCGCGAGCGCCGGGGCGGAGCCCTCGGTGCGCTTCCGGGAGGCGCCGGGCGCGCTGGACGACGCGATGGCGACCGGCTGGACGCTGGCCATGGGCGCCGCGGACCTGGACGGCGACCTCCTCCCGGAGCTGTACTTCGCCAACGACTTCGGGCCCGACCGGCTGCTCCACAACCGCTCGCTCCCCGGCCGGCCCCGCTTCGCCGCCCTGCACGGCGAGAAGACGCTCACCACCCCGAACTCCAAGGTGCTCGGACGCGACTCCTTCAAGGGGATGGGCGTCGACTTCGGCGACCTGAACGGCGACGGCCTCCTCGACCTGTACGTGAGCAACATCGCCGCGGAGTGGGCGCTGCAGGAGAGCCACTTCGTGTGGGTGAGCACCGGCGAGACCCGGCGGATGCGCGAGGGGACCGCCCCGTACGTGGACCGCAGCGAGCCGCTGGGGCTGTCGCGCAGCGACTGGGGATGGGACGCGCGCCTGGCCGACTTCGACAACGACGGGACGCTGGAGGCGGTCCAGGCCACCGGCTTCCTGCGGGGGACGACCAACCGCTGGCCGGAGCTGCACGAGGTGGCCATGGGGAACGACCAGCTCCTCTCCGGCCCCGGGAAGTGGCACCGCTTCGGGCCGGGGACGGAGCTGAGCGGCCATGCGCCCAACCCGTTCTTCGTGCGCGCCGCCGACGGCCGCTACCACGACCTCGCCGCCGAGGTGGGGCTGGGCGGCGCGCAGGTCTCGCGGGGGCTCGCCCTCGCGGACGTGGACGGCGACGGCCGCCTGGACCTCGCGGTCGCCAACCAGTGGGAGCCGTCGCGCTTCTACCGCAACCTGGCTCCGCGCCCCGGCGCCTTCCTGGGGCTGCACCTGCTCCTCCCGCTCCCGGGCGGGCCCGCGGGGACAGAGGTGCGCCGCGGCCACCCGGGGCCGGAGCCGTACGGGCGCCCGGCCATCGGCGCGCAGGCCACGGTGCACCTCCCCGACGGGCGGCGGCAGGCGGCCCATGTGGACGGGGGGAGCGGGCACTCGGGGAAGCGCAGCCCGGAGCTGCACTTCGGGCTGGGCGAGCTCCCGGAGGGCACCCGCCTCCGCGTGGAGGTGCGCTGGAGGGGGACGGACGGGCGGACGCGGGAGGAGACGCTGGAGCTCGCGCCGGGGTGGCACACGGTGCTCCTCGGCGCCCATGCCACGGGAGGCGCAGATGCGTGAGAGCGAGGGCAGGGGACCCGACCGGCTGGGCGGGCTGCGGCGCTTCGCCCTCGCCATCACCGCGCTCAACGTCCTGGGCCACACGGTCCTGGGCTTCGAGCCCTCGTGGGCGCACCCCCTGGCGGCGCTCGCCGCCGCGTACGCGACGGAGTGGCTGCTGGAGCTGACCGACGCGCGGCTGAACGGGCGGGCGCCGCGCTACCGCGGCGGGTGGAGGACGAAGGTGGACTTCCTCCTCTCGGCCCACATCACCGGGCTGGCGGTCTCCATGCTCCTGTACGCCAACGAGCGGCTCATGCCCGTCGCCTTCGCGGCGGCGGCGGCCATCGCCTCCAAGGCGGTCTTCCGCCTCCCGGCGGAGCGGGGTGGGCGGCACTTCTTCAACCCGTCCAACCTGGGGATCACCCTCACGCTGCTGTGCTTCCCCTGGATCGGGATCACCCCGCCGTACCACTTCACGGAGGGGCTGGACCGCGTGGGGGACTGGGCCCTCCCGGCGCTGGTCGTCTGCACGGGGACGCTGCTGAACGCGAAGTTCACGCGCCGGCTCCCGCTCATCGGGGCGTGGCTCGCGGGCTTCGCGGCACAGGCGGTGGTGCGGCACCTGGTGCTGGACGCGTCGCTGGTCGGGGCGCTTTTCCCGGTGACGGGCGTGGCCTTCATCCTCTTCACCTTCTACATGATCACCGACCCGGGGACCACCCCGAGCGGAACGGCGGCGCAGGTGGCGTTCGGTGCGTCGGTCGCCGCGGTGTACGGGCTGCTGATGGCCGCGCACGTGGTCTTCGGGATCTTCTTCGCCCTCACCGCGGTGTGCGCCGTCCGCGGGGTGCACGCGCATGCCCTGGCCTGGGCGGCGCGCCGGCGGCCGGAGGGGGTCCCCGTCCACGTCCCGGTGGCGGTCGCGGTGGGCGTCATCCCGCTCCCCCGGCCCGCGCCCGCCCTCCTGCGGGAGAGGGAGCCGTGAGCGCCGGGATCGCCATCGTCGGGATGGCGTGCCGGTACCCGGACGCGCGCTCCCCGCGGGAGCTCTGGGAGAACGTGCTTGCCGCGCGGGGCGCCTTCCGCCCGATCCCCCCGGAGCGGCTGCGCCTGGCCGACTACGGGGGGACCCCGGACGGGACGTACGTGGCGGAGGCCGCGGTGCTGGAGGGGTGGGAGTTCGACCGGGTCCGCTTCCGGGTGGCGGGCGAGACGTTCCGCGCCGCGGACCCGGCGCACTGGCTGGCGCTGGAGGTGGCGGCCGACGCCCTCGCGGACGCGGGGTTCCCGGGCGGGGAGGGGCTCCCGCGCGAGGCCGCCGGCGTGCTGCTCGGGAACACCCTCACCGGGGAGTTCTCGCGGGCGGGGCTCATGCGCCTGCGCTGGCCGTACGTCCGGCGGGTCGCGGACGCGGTGCTGGTGGAGGCCGGGTGGGAGGTGGGGGCCCGGGGCCGGCTCCTGGGCGCCATGGAGGCCGCCTACAAGGCCCCGTTCCCGGAGCCGGGCGGGGAGACGCTGGCCGGCGGGCTCTCCAACACCATCGCGGGGCGCGTCTGCAACCACTTCGACCTGCACGGCGGGGGGTACACGGTGGACGGCGCCTGCGCCTCCTCGCTCCTGGCCGTGGCGAACGCCTGCTCCGCGCTGGCGGCGGGCGACCTGGACGTGGCGCTGGTCGGCGGGGTGGACCTGAGCCTCGACCCCTTCGAGCTGGTGGGGTTCGCGCGGGCGGGCGCCCTCGCGGCAGGGGAGATGCGCGTCTTCGACCGGCGCCCCGGGGGCTTCCTCCCGGGGGAGGGGTGCGGGATGGCGGTGCTCATGCGCCTCCCGGACGCGGTGGCGCTGCGGCGCGCGCCGTACGCGGTCGTCCGCGGGTGGGGCGTGTCGTCCGACGGGAGCGGGGGCCTCACCCGCCCGGAGGCGGAGGGCCAGCTCCTGGCGCTTCGCCGCGCCTACGCCCGGAGCGGCTTCGGACCCGAGACGGTCGCCTACTTCGAGGGGCACGGGACGGGGACGGAGGTGGGCGACGCCACGGAGCTGCGCGCCCTCGGAGACGCCCGGCGGGCGGGGGGCGCCGCCCGGCCGGCCGTGGTCGGCTCGGTCAAGGCGCTCATCGGCCACACCAAGGCGGCCGCGGGGATCGCCGGGATGATCAAGGCGGCGATGGCGCTGCACGCGCAGGTGGTCCCGCCCACGGCGGGGTGCCGCGATCCCCACCGCGAGCTGTGCGGGGCCGCGCGCCAGCTCGCCGCCGACCCGAAGGGCGGCCCCTGGCCGGACGACCTCCCCCTCCGCGCGGGGGTGAGCAGCTTCGGATTCGGGGGGATCAACACCCACGTGGCGCTGGAGGGGGTCTCCGAGGAGCGGCGGCGGGGGGTTCCGCCGGACGTCGCGGCGCTCCTCCGCTCCCACCAGGACACGGAGCTCTTCCTCCTCGACGCGGACGACGCGCAGGGGCTCGTCCGCCGCGTGGAGCGCCTGCGCGAGCGGGGCGTCCTCCTGTCGCGGGCAGAGCTCGGCGACGCCGCCGCGGCGCTCCACCGGGAGCTGGCCGGGGGGCGGGTCCGCGCGGCGGTGGTCGCGTCCACGGCCGGGGAGCTGGTCCGCCGGCTGGACCTCCTGCTGGAGCGGCTGCGCGCCGGGGAGGAGCGGGGGGTGGACGCGCGCGGCGGCGTCTTCATCGGCTCGGGCGGCACGGCGC
>DASYWD010000576.1 GCA_035936415.1 Longimicrobiaceae bacterium | reverse complement strand
CCCCGGCTCGGGAGCCGGGGGGGGCGCGGCGGCCTCCGGCTCCGGCTCGGGCGCCGCGGTCTCAGTGGCTGGCGGCGTGGGCGCCGGCTCCCCCGCCACGTTCGGCGGCGGGGAAACGATGTCCACCCGGAAGACCTGGCGCCGGGGAGGCGGCTCCGCGCCGGCCACCGAGAGCCACACCACCCCCACCACGAGCGCGTGCATCCCCGTGGATGCCGCGACCGCGAGGCGAAAACGGCGCGAGGGATCCCGCCTGCGCATCACCGCCTCCGCGGCGCCGCCGGCTCGGGCTCCGCGACCAGCCCCACCGTGGCGACGTCCGCCGCCTTCATCGCCCCGATCACCTGCATCACCCGCCCGTACGGCACCCCCTCGTCGGCGCGGAGGTAGACGCTGGTGGCGTTGGCGTTCCGGACCGCCTCCGGGAACTGCGTCTCGAAGTCGCTCCAGGCGGTGCGCGTCTCCCCGATGTACACCTCCCCGTCGCGGTCCACCGAGACGACGACGCCCTCCGGCGACTCGATGGGCGCCGTCTGCGCGCGCGGCACGCTCACCTCCACCCCGCCGGTCAGCATGGGCGCGGTGATGATGAAGATCACGAGCAGCGTGAGCGCCACGTCCACGAGCGACGTGACGTTGATGTCCGCCATGGGCCCCAGCTCGCGCCCGGTCCGGCGGCGGCGCGGCATCAGACCCGCCCTTCGCGCGCCAGCGTCCCGATGAACTCGCTGGAGAAGCCCTCCAGCTCGCTCATGACCAGGTTGAGGCGCGCGGTGAAGTAGTTGTACGCGATGGCCGCCGGGATGGCCACCACCAGCCCGGCCGCGGTGGTGATCAGCGCCTCGGCCACCCCCGGCGCCACCGCCGTGATGCTGGAAGTCCCCGCCTGCGCCACGCCCACGAAGGAGTGCATCACTCCCAGCACCGTGCCCAGGAGCCCGAAGAGCGGGGCCACGGTCGCGACGATCGCCAGCCACTGCATCCCGTGCGACAGCTCGTCGCGCTCCTCGCCCTCCTCCTTCTCCAGCACCAGCCGGAGCACCTCCAGCTGGGCGGGGCTCAGGCCGCGCACCTCGCTCCCCGCGCGGGCGGCGGCGGGGCGCAGCTCCGAGAAGAAGTTCACCCCGCGCCGGAACACCCGGCTGAAGGGCGACTCCGGGAGGGCCAGCACGTTGCGGTAGGCGTCCTCCAGCCGCTCCGCCCGCTCCATCTCGCCGATGAAGCGCGTGGCCTCGCCGCGCAGCCGCCGGAACTGCAGCAGCTTCCAGACGATGATCGCCCAGGAGACCAGGGAGAGGACCGCCAGGAGCCCGACGATGATCTTGGTGGAGGGCGTCCCCTGGGCGATCATCTCCCAGGACGCGGCGAACTCGTTGGTCTGCCCGGGGAGCGGAGCGCCCTGGAGCACGATGGATGCGGCGGTCACGAGACGGGGTCCGGGTGGTGACGGGGATCGGGAAGGGTGCGGAGGGGCGGCTACTCGCCCCCCTCCGCGGAGGCCTCGCGGTCCAGCTCGAACAGGTAGCGGGCGGTGTCCAGCACCGCGGTCCCGCGACCGTTCCCGGCGGCCTCGCGGAGGCGCACCGTGGGCGCGTGCAGGAGCTTGTTGAGCAGGGCGCGGCTCAGCGCGTCCACCGCGTCGCGGTCCTCCGGGGCCAGGTGGGCCAGGCGCCGCAGGGCGCGCTCCAGCTCCGCCTGCCGCACCCGCTCCCCGCGGTCGCGGAGGTCGCGGATAGTGGGGACCACGGCGAGGCCGGCGTACCACCCCCAGAAGTCCTCCACCCCGGCCGTGACGATCGCGTCCGCGGCGGGGAGCTGCGCGCGGCGCCGCTCCAGGCTGTCGTCGACGATCTGCGTGAGGTCGTCGATGTTGTAGAGGAAGACGTTGGGCTCCCGCCCCACCGCAGGCTCCACGTCGCGCGGGATGGCGATGTCGATGACGCAGAGCGGGTTGCGGCGCTCGCCGGGAACGGCCTGGCGGAAGCGCTCGCGCGTGAGCACCGGGTGCGGAGCCGCCGTGGAGCAGATGACGATGTCCACGCCCGCGAGCGCCCTGCCGAACTCCTCCCAGCGGACGGCCGCCCCGCCCCACTTCGCCGCCAGCTCGCGCGCCCGGTCGTAGGTCCGGTTGGCGACCAGCGCCGCGCGCACCCCCTCGCCCAGGAGGCATTCCAGCGTCACCTCGCTCATCTCCCCGGCGCCGAGCACCATGGCGCGCCGCCCGCGCAGCGATCCGAAGATCTTCTTCGCCAGCTCCACCGCCGCGGAGGAGATGGAGGCGGCGCCCAGGCCCACCTCGGTCTCGCTCCGCACCTGGCCGCCCACGGAGAACGCGGTCTGGAAGAGCCGGTTCAGCGCCGCGCCCACCAGCGGCCCGGCGGGGCTCACCGCCTCGCGCGCCAGGGCGTACGCCTCCTTCACCTGCCCCTGGATCTGGGGCTCCCCCAGGACCATGGAGTCCAGCCCCGCCGTGACCCGGAAGAGGTGCTCCGCTGCGAGGCGGTCCCGGTGGAGGTAGAGGTTCTTCGCGATCCCGGCCGGCGTCTCGCCGATCCGCTCCGCCAGCACCGCTCGGGCGGCGTCCACGCCCCTCCGCTCGTCGGGGAGGGCCAGGTACAGCTCCGTGCGGTTGCAGGTGGACAGGACGACCGCCTCCGCGGCCACCCCCGATTCCACCAGGGCGGCCAGCACCCCGGGGATCTCCCCGCGGGAAAAGGCGAGCCGCTCCCGGACCTCGATGGGCGCGGTCCGGTGGCTGGCTCCTACGACTGCGAGAGGCATCGGGAGATGCGCGCTTCCACTTCGTCGTCCCGCCCCTCGACGGCACGGTCGAGGAACTCGGGAGTGATCAACTCGAACCAGAACGCCCGGCGGCGCGCCTCGTCATCCGGCCAGCGGGCGCGGACCTCCCCGCGCACGGCCTCCAGCCGGCCGGCGGCGCGCCCCACTCCGGGAGTGACGACCGTCTCCAGCCGCTCGCGCAGCCGGCGCGACAGCAGCGGGGAGGCCCCGCCGGTGGAGAGCGCCACCACCACGTCCCCGCGCCGGATCGTGGCCGGGACGTGGAAGGCGGACTCCGCCCCCGCGTCCGCCACGCTCGCCAGCGCCCCCGCGTCCTCCGCTTCGCGCGCGACCTGCGCGTTCACCTCGGGGCGGTCGGTGGCGGCGAACACCAGGGCGAACCCGGCCGCGTCCCCCGCGCGGAAGGGTCGGAGGTGGCAGGGGAGCCCCTCGCGCTCCACGATCGCGCGCAGCTCCGCCCGCAGCTCCGGGGCGACCACGGTGGGCCGCCCGCCGGCCTCCACCAGCCCCTCCACCTTGCGCGTGGCGACCGCGCCGCCCCCCACCACCAGCACGCGCACGCGCCGCAGGTCGAGGAGCACGGGGTAGAGCCCGCTCACAGGAAGCCCCCGCCCTGCGGCTCCCCCACCCGGAGCAGGAGGTAGGCGAACACCACGACGGCGAAGGCGAGCACGCTCGCCGCGGCGGCGCGCACCCCGCGCCGTCCCCCGCCCGCCCGCGCCGCGAGGGCGGCCACGATCAGGACCCAGCTCAGTACCCCCCACACGACTTTCGGGTTTCCGGGGGCGAGGGTGCGCTCGAACCGCTCCGTCCACGCCCATCCGACCGCCAGTGCCAGCGTCAGGAAGGGGAGCCCGACGACCAGCGCCCACTTCCCGATCCGGTCCAGCGTATCGAGCGGTGGGAAGAACCGGAAGATGGCACCGAAGTTCTTCTTCTTCAACTCCCTGAACTGCACGAGGTACATCAGCCCGCAGGCGAAGGCCACCGTGAGCCCCGCGTACCCCACCAGCGCCAGCGTCACGTGCAGCACGAACCACGGCCCCCGGAAGGTGAGCACCGCCTGCGACGGGACCACCCCCACCGCCAGCGCCGCCCCCCCCAGGAGCGCCGCCACGGGAACCAGCACCAGCCCCAGTGGCCCGGTCCGCCCGAGCGTCGCCACGGTGAGGGAGCCCAGCCCCACCATGAAGGCGAGCGTGGAGAGGGAGGGGCCGAGCCCCACCAGCGGCAGCTCCCCCCAGTACGACCAGAACCCCACCAGCCCCAGGAGGTGCGCCATCACGCCCACCCCGGTCACGGCCGTGGCGATCCCGGTCAGGCGCAGCTCGTTGCGGGCCAGCGCCACCCCCAGGAGGGTCGCGGCGACCAGGTAGAGCGCCAGGGCGACGAGGTGAAGCGCTTCCGTCATCCGATCCCCAGGGTAAGGGACTGCACCAAACGCGGCGACGCCCCTCCTTGCGGGGGGGCGTCGCGACCGGCCGAGAGAGGGACCCGCACCCCCGGTCGTGTCACGGCATCTCCGCCACCCGGCGGACGGTGATCCCCGGTTCCAGCGCCGGGTGCTCCAGCCCGGTGATCCGGACGGTGGCGGTTCGGTCCGTCACCCGCACCACCTGCATCCGGGCGACGGGGATCTCGGGCCGGGTCCCCCAGTCGCGCTGGGTCCGGGGGAGGTACGCGGCGAACACGTCGCCCGGCTTCACCCCGGCGGCGGCGCCCACGTCGAGGAACGCCAGCTCGCCGGTGGCCTGCACCGCGTGGGGAATGCCGAAGCCGACGATCCGCGCCTCCAGCGGCTGGCGGGTCGGCCGAGGCGCCACCCCTGCGGGGACCGGGAAGCGGGCGGCCGGCACGGCGAGGTCGTTCACGGCCACGAGGTCGTACAGCGTCCGCACCTCGACGGTGGCGACGTTCCCCTCCAGCGCCTCCACGCTCCCCATCCCGGTGGACACGTACACCCTTCCGTACGGCCTCACCTCGCGGTCGCGCCGGAAGAAGTGGACGGCGTCGCCCACGCGCAGCCCGCCCCCGCTCCCCAGTGTAACGTAAACCCGGTCGTAGAGCGAGATCATCGGCGTCATCCCGATGGGGACGACGGTCGGGGAGATCCGCTCCACCAGCCGGCCGACCGCGGGGACCTCGCCGTCCTGCACCAGGAGCCGGGCGCGGTAGAAGTCGCCCGGGGCGATCACCGGCACGTCGGCGGTCCCTGCGGCGGGGAGTACACTGTTCCCCGGCCGGGGATCCTCACCCCGCCGCGGCGTGAACGCCACCTGCGGATCGGCACCCTGGCGGCACTCCGGGAGGGTGAGCCGCTGGTTCGGGAAGATGCGCGCGGGGTCGCGGACGACGCCGGCGTTCATCCGGTACAGCTCGGGCCAGAGGAACGGGTCGCCGAGGCACCCGCGGGCGATGTCCCAAAGCGTGTCGCCGCGGCGGACGACGTAGGTCCGGTCCTGCCCGGGGAGGGCGGTCGGCTCCTGGGCGGCGAGCGGCGCGGCGGCGAGCGGCAGGGCGGCACCGAGCGCGGCGGCAAGGAGGAGGGGGGAGGCTTTCACGGGCGGTTCGGAGGGAGTGGACGAGGTCCCCCCCGGGGCGCTGGGCCCCGGGCGAGGACGGGCGGACCACCTCCCACGGGGGAGGCGCCGGTGCCTGCAGGGAATCGTTCCGGTGCCTCAGTATAACCGGGTGGCCGCGGCCGAACAACACAGCCACGCAAGCCGAAATCGCACAATGCTTTCCGTCGCGGTGAGGAGCGGCGCGGCGGACCACCCCGCGGCGGACCCGGAAAAGATTGCAGGGCGCCCTCCCGGAGGAGAGCGCCCTGCAGCCCGTCGCGAT
This sequence comes from Longimicrobiaceae bacterium, assembly GCA_035936415.1. Lineage (NCBI taxonomy): Bacteria > Pseudomonadati > Gemmatimonadota > Longimicrobiia > Longimicrobiales > Longimicrobiaceae > Longimicrobiaceae bacterium. The sequence goes on along the minus strand of DASYWD010000576.1, from coordinate 1,167 downwards.
TCCCGCCTCAGAACGGAAGGTCGTCGTCGTCGTCGCCGAACGGGGGCGGCTGGAAGTCGTCGTAGTCGCCGCCGCGTCCGCCCTTCCCCGCACCGCCGCCGGCCGTGGCGCGCTCGCGCGCCGGGGCGCCGCCGCCGCCCCCGAACCCGCCGCCGCCGCCACCCTCACGGCCGCCGAGCATCATCAGCTCGCGGGCGTTGATCTCGGTGCTGTACTTGGTGACGCCGTCCTTGTCCTCGTACTGGCGGTACTGGATCTCGCCCTCGACGTAGACCTGCTGGCCCTTCTTCAGGTACTTCTCCACGATGTCGGCCAGCTTCCCCCAGCAGACGATCCGGTGCCACTCGGTCTTCTCCTGCTGCTCGCCGGAGCTGGTGGTCCAGCGGCGGCTGGTCGCGACCGAGAACTGGGCGACGCGGCTCCCGCCACCCGTGGTGCGGACCTCCGGGTCGGACCCGAGGTTGCCGATGATGATGGCCTTGTTGAGACTGCGTGACACGAAACCTCCTGGGGTTTGGGATGGGGGTCCCGTCCTTGTGGGAAGAGGACCCCGACGGTAGACGGCGCTCACGCGCCCGTCAACGGAAACTCACACGAAAAGGCGCATGACGAGGGCGTCCTCCGTGGGCAGGGCGTAGTACGATCGCCTGCGCCCCACCACCTCGAAGCCCATGTCGCGGTAGAGCGACTGTGCGACGTGGTTGGACTCCCGGACCTCCAGGAAGCACTCCCGCGCCCCGCGCTCCCGGACCATGCCGACCACCGCGTCCACCAGTGCCCGGCCGATCCCCGCTCCCCGCGCCTCGGGGGCCACCGCGACGTTGCCCAGCTCCGACTGGTCCACCACCGTCCAGCAGACCGCGTAGCCCACCAGCCGCCGCTCCCGCTCGGCGGCCACCAGGTCGGTGTCGCTCCGGCGGAGGAGGCCGCGGAAGGTGTCCTCCTTCCAGGGCGTGGAGAAGCAGGCCTGCTCGATCTCCAGCACCCGCTCCAGGTCCGCCTCCATCAGCGGCCGGAGGCGGAAGGCGGCGTCGCCGAGGCGCGGCACCTCGCGGCTGAGCTTCACGGCTCCGACCCCGCCGCCGCGGCGATCCGCTCCGCGCCCGAGGCGCGGACGTACTCCGGCTCCCAGTGCGCGGGTGTCTCCACCCGCCCCGCGTCCGGCGC
>DASYWD010000575.1 GCA_035936415.1 Longimicrobiaceae bacterium | reverse complement strand
AGCTGCAGGCGCGAGGTGCGCAGCGCCGATTCCGCCTCGACCACGGCCAGCTCGGCGTTCCCCGCCTCCAGCTCGGCGCGGAGCACGTCGGAGCGGGTGGCGGAGCCCAGCTCCAGGCGGGTCCGCGCGAACTCCAGCTGCTGCAGCGCCCGCTCCAGCCGCTGCCGCGCCGCGGCCAGCAGCTCCTCCGCGGCGGCGGTGGCGTAGAACACCTGCGTGGTCGCCAGCGCGGTCAGGAAGCGCTGCTCGCGGAAGCCGGCGGTGGCGGCGCGCTCGCGGGCCCGGGCGGTGCGCCCCTCGGCCAGCCGGCGCCCGCCGTCGAACAGCTCGATCCCGGACTGGACCTGGGCGGAGTAGTTCTCGGAGACGAGCCGGCCCGTGGCCTGGTCGAAGCGCTGGTTGCTGGAGTTGGCGTAGCCGGTGCCCAGCGTGAGCGTGGGGAGCCAGGCCCCCCGGGACTGCATCACGTCGGCGCGGGCGGAGGCGATCCCGGAGGCCGCCGCCACCGCGGCCGGGTCGGCCGCGAGCGAGCGCTCGATCGCCTCGTCCAGCGTCACCACGGGGGGCGCCGCCTGGGCGGCGAGCGCCGCGGGGAGGAACAGCGAAGCCAGGAGGGCGGCGTGCGTCCTCCCGGCGGGGGTGCGTCGCAGGGTCATCTTCCTTCCGGTGCTCGTTCGTGGGGCGGCCTCAGCGCTCGCCGGCCCGCCTGGCTTCCCTCGCCGCGCGGCGCGCCGCGCGGTGCTGCTCCCGGATGCGGTCGTACTCCGCCCGCTGCTCCGGGGTGAGGACGGCCCGCACCTCGGCGCGGGTGGAGTCCACGATGCTGCGCATCCGCGGCCCCTCGCGCTCCCAGAAGGCGTCGGCCTGGGCGCGCCGGCGCTCCATGATGGCGTCGACCCGCATCCGCTGCTCCGGGGTGAGGGCGAGCTGGTCCAGGATGGCGCGCGCCTTCCGGCCGCCCGGGCCGCGATCGCAGCGCGACTCCCGCTCCGGGACCGGGGCCGGCTCGCGCGCGGCGAGCGCCTGGTCCACCGCGGTGCCGGCGAGCATCCCGGTGGCGAAGGTGGCGGCCAGCACGCCGATCGCCAGGAGGCGGGTGCGGCGGGGGGTGCGGGGTCCGTTCACAGGAGGTCTCCTTCCACGGCGCGGATCAGGTCGGCGGCGCTCGGGGCGCGCTCCTCCACGATCCAGTCGGTGACGGGCTCGGGGAGCCGCAGCTCCTCGGCGACGGTGCTGGGGAGCGGCGCGGCGGCCGCCTCGCCCCCGGTGGTGGCCACCACGCCCACGGACACGGCGGCCACGGCCGCGGCGGCGGCGAGGGTGGGCCGCGCCCACCCGGCCAGGAAGGCCAGGGGGGAGCGGGACGCGGCGGCCTCGGCCAGGACGCGCGCCGTGACGGAGGCGATCATGGCCTCCCAGCGCTCCGGGTCGCGGGCAGGGTGCAGCGGCCTGAGGTCGATGGGCTTTTCGTGCATTCAGCCGTCCTCGCGAAAGAGCGCGCCCAGGAAGGCGCGCAGGGACCGGCGGGCGTTGAACAGGTGGTGGCGGACCGTTCCCTCCGGGAGGCCGAGCGCCGCCCCGATCTCCCGGTGCTTCCACCCCTCCATGTCGTGCATCAGGACCACCTCGCGCTGCGTCTCCGTCAGCGTGGCGAGCCCCTCGCGGAGCCGGTCGCGGAGGTCGGCCCGCTCGGCGTCGCGCGCCGGGGAGCTGCCGTCCGGGCTGGCGGCGGCGGCCTCCAGCGGGAGCGCGGCCCGCACGGTGCGGGAGCGGAGCACGTTCTTGCTGCGGTTGCGGACGATCTGCATCAGCCAGGGGGCGAACCCCTCCGGCCGCCGCACGTCGCCCAGGCGCGCGAGCGCGGCCACCATGGCGTCCTGCACCACGTCTTCGGCCTCGGTCGGGTCGCCGGTGACGGCGAGCGCGACGGCGTACGCCGCACCCAGGTGCAGCCGCACCAGCCGCTCGACGGCGGCGGGATCGCCGCACTGAGCGCGGCCGAGCAGGTGCGCGACTTCCTCGGACATGGTCTGTCTTCAAGACACGGGAGCCCCGCAAAACGTTGGGCGAGCTGCGGCGGGGGCCCCGGTGCGCGGTCCGCTCCGGCCGGAAAAAGCGCGGCCCGGCTCTCCGTGCGGGAGCCGGGCTGCGCGTGCGGAGCCTTCCAGCGGCTGTTCCTGCCGGTCGCAACGCTCTCGTGCGCTACGTCGCCTGCCCGGCGGCGGCCGGTGCGGCCGCCCCGCCC
>DASYWD010000574.1 GCA_035936415.1 Longimicrobiaceae bacterium | reverse complement strand
CGCCTCCACCGCGCCCAGCGCCTCCCGCGCGATCCCGGCGCCGCGCCGCTCCGGGACCACCAGCAGCATGCCGAGGAGCGCGATGTCGGGCTCGGGGTTCCCGGCCCACCACCCCAGCGCGCCCACCGGCTCTCCCGTCTCCCGCAGCGAGACCAGCGCCACGCCGCGCGCCGGCGTGGACGCGGATCCGCGCAGCTCCCGCTCGGCGGCGTCCGGGTCCGGCTCCGGGCGGCCGGTCACGCCCAGGAAGTAGTCTCCCGCCGCCACGAACACCCGCTGGAGCTCCGGCGCGTCCTCCGGGCCCAGGAGGCGCAGGGTCAGCCGGCCGGTCTCGGGGAACGGGGGCGCGCCTTCCGGGTCGTTGGTCACGTAGCTCCTGGCGAGCAAGGGTTTGCGCCCCGGCGGTCCCGCGGGGCGTCCACAGGGAAGTTGCCGGGGACCCCGATCCGGCGTCAAGTTTGAGGGAGAGCCGCGGGCGGGGTCCGGCCGGCGGGAGCGACATCGGGCGGAGCGGCCGCGTCCTTGCGGGGCGGGCGCGGGAGCCGACACGGAGGGAGATGAGCGTACAGCTGGAATCGCGGCACTTCTTCATGAAGCGGGACACCGTGCGGACCCTGTCCGGGGTGGTGGGGGAGGTGGTGGAGGCCATGGCGCTCTACGCCGTGGTCCGCTGGGAGGACGGCCGGGAGGAGGAGGTGGACCAGCTCGACCCGCGGATCACCGTCGTCGAGCGGGCGAGCCGGGACTGACCCGTCGCACATTCGCACTTCGCACCTATGCTCTCACCCGACCCGCGCTGGTGCGCCCGGATCAACGCCCACCGGCACGCGCCGGAGCCGGTCTCGGAGCCCGCCCCCGCAGCGGACGAGGGGCTCGACGAGTCGTGCGACGTCTGCGGCTCCGGGCGCACCGAGTGGCGCAAGTGCAAGCTCGTCTGCCTGGATTGCCGCCAGATCGTGAAGAGCTGCGCCGACCTGTGAGCCCGTCCGACCCCCTCTGATGGAGATCGCGTCCATGCGCCCTCGCCCCCTGCTCCTCCTCCTCGCGCTCCTGGCCGCCTGCGGGCCGGTGGCCCACTCCGCTTCCCGCGCCGACCGCGCCCACGTGGCCGCCATGGCCCGCGAGCACGTGGGGCACACCCCGGTGGCGAACGCGTCAGCGGCCGCGCCGCGGCAGGACGTGGTCGCGGAGGAGGTGGTCTACGGCACCGCGGAGGGGAAGGAGCTCCGCGGGTACCTGGCCCGCCCGGCCGGGGCGCGCGGCGCCCTCCCCGGGATCGTGGTGGTGCACGAGTGGTGGGGATTGAACGACAACGTCCGGGCCATGGCCCGGCGGCTGGCGGGCGAGGGGTACGCCGCGCTGGCGGTGGACATGTACGGCGGCGAGGTGGCGGACGCCCCGGACGAGGCCCGCGCCCTGATGCTGGAGGTGATGGAGGACCGGCAGTCCGGGGCGCGCAACCTTCGGGCGGCGGCGGAGTACCTGAAGGGGCGCGGGGCCCGGCGCCTGGGCGTCGTCGGCTGGTGCTTCGGCGGGGGGTGGGCCATCCAGTCCGCCCTCTTCATGCCGGAGCTGGTGGACGCCGCCGTGGTGTACTACGGCCAGCCCGTGACCGACCGCGCCGAGCTGGCCCGGCTGGACGCCCCGCTCCTGGGGCTCTTCGGGGCCGAGGACCGGGGGATCCCGGTCGCGCAGGTGCGGCAGATGGAGGCCGCGCTGCGGGAGCTGGGCAAGGACGCCGAGATCGTGGTCTACCCCGGGGCGGCCCACGCCTTCGCCAACCCCTCCGGCCAGGCGTACGACGCCCGGGCCGCACAGGACGCATGGAACCGCACCACCGCCTTCTTCGCCGAGCACCTGCGGAGCCCCTGACCGGCGCCCTCCCGAGCGCGGGAGCGTCTTCCGGGCGCCGGGAGCGGCTCGTCCGCTTCCGGCGCCCGCTCGCGTTCTGCGTCCTGGCGCTGGGCGCGGCGACGGCGGCGGGCGCGCAGGAGCACCCCCATCACGGCGCCGCCCCCGAGGGCGGAGTGCGCTGGAGCCTGGGCGCGCAGGCGATCCCCCTGGTGACCCGGGCGGACCCCGCCATCGACGGCAAGGCGCGCACGGAGGCGTACCTCACGCAGCCCAGCGTCATGGCGCACCTCGCCCTCTTCGGGGGGCGGGCGGAGCTCATGGGGACGCTGAACCTGGAGGGGTGGACGCTCCGCCGCGGCGAGCTGAACGCGGGGATCTGGGGCGAGGGGTACGTGGACCGGCGCCATCCGCACACGTACCTGCACGAGGCGATGGCCGTGGTCCGCCCGCTCCCGGCCGGGGGCGCCCTCGACGTGTCGCTCGCGGCGGGGAAGGGGTTCGTCCCCTTCGGCACCGACGACCCCATGTCGCGGCCGTTCGTGAAGTTCCCCGCCAACCACCACCTCGCCCAGGTGCTGGAGCGGACCGTCGCCGTCGCGGCGGTGCGCGGCGGGCCGGTGCTGCTGGAGGCGGCGCTCTTCAACGGAGACGAGCCGCAGGGGCCGAGCGACCTCCCGCGCCTGGAGCGCTTCGGCGACTCCTGGGCGGTGCGCGGGACCCTCCTCCCCGTCCCGGGGCTGGAAGCCTCCGCCAGCTACGCCCGGCTGGAGTCCCCGGAGCACCCGTTGGGCGGAGTGCTGGACCAGCGCAAGCACAGCGCGGCGCTCCGCTGGGAGCGGAGCGGCGGTGCGCGGGAGCGCGGCTACGCCCTGCTGGAGTGGGCCCGCACCGACGAGTACAGCGGCTTCACCCGCGCCTTTTCCTTCCCCACGCTCCTGGCGGAGGGGGCGGTGCGGCGGCGGGGGGTGGAGGTGGCGGCGCGCTGGGAGCGCACCGACCGCCCCGAGGGGGAGCGCCTCCTGGACCCCTTCCGCACCCCGGTGCCTCACCACGACGTCTCCATCCTGGGGATCACCCGCTGGAGCACGCTGACGCTCGGCGCCAGCGCGGGGGCCGCCCCGGTGGCGGGGCTGCGGCTGCGTCCCTTCGTGGAGGTACAGCACCTGCATGCCGCCCCCGCCCGGCCCGGCTCCGTCTTCATCCCGCGTGACTTCTACGGGGCGGAGCGGATGTGGAGCCTTTCTGCGGGGATGCGTGTAGAAGCCGGAGCCCTGCACACCCGCATGGGGCGCTACGGCGCCGCGCAGGCGGGACCCCGTCACCACTGACGCTCCGCGGCCCCGCCGCGCCGTCCCAACGCACCCGCGAAAGGCCCGCCCATGAACCGGATCCTGCGAGCCGCCACCGTCTGCCTCGCCCTCGGCGCCGCCGCCTGCGAGGGCTCGCCGTCCGAGATCCAGCCCGATCCCGATCCGGGCAACAAGCAGCCGACCTGCGCCATCACCCCCGCGCAGGTGAATACCGGTGGCAACCTCCCGGCGCTGGGGCTGGGCTGCGTCCAGGACCGCTTCACCTCGGAGCTGTGGGTGCACAATGGGTGGGCGTACACGGGCACCTGGTCCCGGCGGGGCGCCACCGGGCTCGGGAACCGGCTGTACGTGTGGGACGTGACGGGGAACACCCCCGTGCTCCGGGACTCCGTGGTGGTCTCCGACGCGGGGACGCTGGGCGACGTGCAGGTCACGGAGGACGGCAGGTACCTGGTGGTCGCCACGGAGCAGGGGCAGGGCTCCATCGTGATCTACGACCTGGCGAACCCCGCGAAGCCGGCCGAGATCGCGCGCCTGGTGACCGCCAACACGCGGAATGGCGTGCATACGGCGGAGGTCGCGCGGGTGAACGGCAGGCTGTACGCGTTCCTGTCCGCGACCACCTCCTCCCCCGCCAGGGTGGTGACGGTGGACCTCTCCGACCCGCGCAACCCGCGCGAGGTGTGGGTCCAGCCGACGGGAGATCCGTTCACCCACGACGTGTTCGTGCGCGACGGGATCCTCTTCACCGCCGGGTGGAACGCGGGGACCACGGTGTGGGACATCGGCGGCGGCGGGCGGGGCGGCACTCCCGCGGCCCCGGTGCAGCTCGCCAACATCCGGACCGCAAACGGCAAGGTCCACAACGTCTGGTGGTACCACGCCCCGGGCGGCGCCAAGCGCTACCTGTTCATCGGCGAGGAGGGGCCCGGCCAGACCGGTGTCTCGTCCTCCGGCGACATCCACGTGGTGGACGTGGGGAACGGCGACTGGGCCGGCGCACGCGAGGTGGCGTTCTTCACCGTCCCCGGGGCCGGGACGCACAATTTCTGGGTGGACGAGGACAGCGGGATCTTCTATGCCGCCTACTACAACGGCGGGGTTCGGGCCCTGGACGTCCGCGGCGACCTGGGAAGCTGCACCGAGGCGCAGAAGACCGACCTGCGCGACGCACGGACCGGGACCACGCTGCGGCTCTGCGACCTGGGGAAGATGGGGCGGGAGGTGGGGCGGGCGCTCGTCGGCGGCGGGCAGGTGTCGTTGTGGGGCGTGCAGGTGGTGGGGAACCGCCTGTACGCGTCCGACATGCTGAACGGGCTCTGGAAGATCGACGTCTCATCGCTGAAGAGGTAGACAACCGGGAGCGGGAGCGGGTGGAGGAGCATACGGAGACGGACCGGACGGCGATCCGCTGCCGGGGGCTGCACAAGCGCTTCGGTGACACGGTGGCGGTGAAGTCGCTCGACCTGGAGGTGCCGCGGGGGGAGTGCTTCGGTCTCCTGGGGCCCAACGGAGCGGGGAAGACCACCACCATCGAGATCCTGGAGGGGCTCCGCGAGCCCGACGGCGGGACGGTGGAGATCCTGGGGATGACCTGGCGCGCCCACGGCGAACGGCTGCGGGCGCGCCTCGGCGTGCAGCTCCAGGAGACGGACCTCCCCGACCGCCTCAGCGTGGAGGAGACGCTCCGCCTCTTCCGCTCCTTCTACGCGGACGGACGCACGGTGGAGGAGCTGATCGCCCTGGTGCAGCTGGGCGAGAAGCGGCGCACCCAGGTGCGCGACCTTTCCGGCGGGCAGCGGCAGCGGCTCAGCGTGGCCTGCGCGCTGGCCGGCTCCCCGGACGTGCTCTTCCTGGACGAGCCCACCACCGGGCTGGACCCGCAGTCGCGCCGACAGCTCTGGGACGTGGTGGAGGCGTTCAAGGCGGGGGGTGGCACGGTGCTGCTGACCACCCACTTCATGGACGAGGCGGAGAAGCTCTCCGACCGCATCGCCATCCTGGACCGCGGGGAGATCCTGGTGCAGGGGACGCCGCGGGAGCTGATCCGCTCGCTCGGCGCGGAGCACGTGGTGGAGTTCGCGAGCACCGTCTCCCTCCCGCACGCGGCGCTCCTGGCCCTCCCCGGCGTCACCGAGGTGCGCGCGCACGGCGACGCCCTCCTGCTCACCGTGGCGGGGCCGCACCACGCCCTCCCCGCGCTGCTGGAGCTGGTGGAGGCGCGCGGCGGCGGCCTCACCTCGCTCAGCACCCACCAGGCCACGCTGGAGGACGTCTTCCTGGCCCGCACCGGACGGGGGCTGCGCGATGAGTGAGCTGCACCCCCTGCGCGAGCTGACGCTGCTCCGCATCCGCCAGTTCCTGCGCGAGCCGGAGGCCCTGTTCTGGACCTTCGGCTTCCCCATCATCATGGCCGTTGGGCTGGGGCTCGCCTTCGGGAGCCCCTCGCAGGAGCGGCTCCCCCTGGCGGTGGTCCGCGGCACCGCCGCGGAGCGGCACCTGGACGCCCTGCGCGGCGAGCCCGAGCTGGAGGTGCGGGTGCTGGACCCCGCCGCCGCGGACGAGGCGCTCCGCAGGGGCGAGGCGGCGGTGGTGCTCGCCGGGCGCGACACGCTGGCCG
>DASYWD010000573.1 GCA_035936415.1 Longimicrobiaceae bacterium | reverse complement strand
CTCCACCTCTTCGCCACCGGCGTGGCCTGGCGCGTGGTGAAGGCCGACGTCGCGAGCCTTTACCCGTCGCTGATGCGCGCCTACCGCATCAGCCCCGCGCGCGACCACCTGGGCGCGCTGCTCGCGCTGGTGGACCGCCTGGTGGAGCAGCGGCTCGCGGCCAAGGCGAGCGCGCGGGCGGCGGCCCCCGGGTCCGCGGAGCGCCACGCGCACGAGGCCACCTCGGCGGCGATGAAGCTCGTCGTGAACTCGGCCTACGGCTACCTCGCGGCGGGGGGCGAGCTGACCCGGTTCGCCGACGTCCACGCCGCGAACGAGGTGACGCGCCGCGGCCGGGAAGCGCTCGCGCTGATGTGCCGGGAGCTCGCCGCGCGCGGCGTGACGCTCCTGGAGGCGGACACCGACGGCGTCTACTTCGCCGTCCCCGAGGGCTGGGGCGAGGCGGACGAGCGGCGCGTGGTGGCCGAGGTCGCCGCGCTCCTGCCGCCGCTGGTGCAGCTCGAGCTCGAGGGGCGCTACGCGGCGATGCTGTCGCACGAGCCCAAGAACTACGCCCTGCTCGGCTACGACGGCACGCTCACCCTGCGCGGCGTGGCCTTCCGCTCGACCCGCGCGGAGCCGTTCGGGGAGGCGTTCCTGCGCGACGCGCTCGGGAGGCTGTTCGCCGGGGACCTGGGCGGGGTCCGCGAGGCGTACCTCGCGACGCTCGACGCGCTCCGCCGCCGCGAGCTGCCCACGTCCGACGTGTCGTCGCAGGTGCGGCTGACCAAGTCGCCGGCCAGGTACGCCGAGACGCGCGGGACGCGGCGCGAGCACGCCTACGAAGCGCTGCTCGCGAGCGGGCACGCCTCGTGGCGCGTCGGCGAGCGGGTGCGGGTGTACCGCACCCGGGGCGGCGGGGCCGCCGTCGCTCCCTCCGCCGACGCCGCGGAGGCCGGAGCCGGGTCCGCCGACCCGCGGGACTACGACGTGGAGCACTACGCGCGCGTGCTGCGCGACACCTTCGCGGCGCGGCTCGCGCGCGCGCTCACGCCGGACGACTTCGCCTCGGTCTTCGCCGATCCCGACCAGATGTCGCTCTTCGCGCCCTGCACCGCCGCGATGCGGCCCGTGCTGGACGTGCGCCCGGGGTGGGCCGGCGGCCCCACCGGGACGGGCGGGACACCGGTCTGAGGCCCAGGCGCCCGCCGGCGCGCTCCCCTGGGTCCATCACCTGTACGCAGGGTGCGTCCGATTCCCTGCAGGGATCTATCGGACCGCCAGGAACGCGTAGCGGGACAGGCGACGCTCGCTGGAGAGCGCGTGCACGGCGGCGAAAAAACGCTGCAGGCCCTCGAACGTGTCCTCGCCCTCGATCTGGAGCAGGTCGTCCCGGTGGGCGGCCCGCGAGTCGTGCCAGCGCCCCGAGACCTGGGCGACGGCCTCCGTCCGGTCCTCCGCGCGGAGCAGCTCGAAGCCGGCCTCCCGGATCAGTCGCTCGTTCTCGCCCACGGGTCCGAACAGGAAGTAGCCGATGGAGCTGCGCGCGGCGATCTCCTCGTTGGTGAGCAGTCCCGTCACGACGATCGCGTCCGTGTAGACGAGCCGCCCGCCGGGCCGGAGCACCCGGTGCCACTCCCGGAGCACCGCCAGCCGTCCGGGGAAGTGGTTGACGGAATCGATGCAGACGAGCGCATCGAAGGAACCGTCCTCGAAGGGGAGCGGCTGGCCCGCGTCGGCGCATCGGAAGCGCACCCGCAATTCGAGCCCCTGTGCGCGGGCCATCTCGTTCGCCGCCGTGATCCCGTGCTCGTTGACGTCGATCCCGACCACGCCTGCGCCCGTGGTGCGGGCCATGAAGAGCGCGGGGCCGCCGGACCCGACCGCGACCTCCAGCACCGTGGACGTGGGATCCAGCCTCATCCACTCGAAGAGCTCCCGGGCCTCGTCCGCCACGAGCCAGCTGTTCTGGACGATGTCCTCCCCGAAGGTGTCGCGTCGGATCTGCTCGTGGACGCGCTGCCGGAAGTTGGCGTACGTGGTGTCGAAGAGGTCGACGGGCTCGTTCGCGGCCGAGTCGGTCATCGGAGCGGCTCCTGGAAGGGGGAGGGGAGCGGCGGGTCTGCCGCGACGACGTGCCTGCGGCCCATGCCGGCGGGGCACGAGATCCGGGCCTGGTGCCCCTCCCGTTTGAACGGTGTGAATCGAGGCGCCCCCCGGCGCCTCAGAGGAGCTCCGCGATCATCTCCGCCGCCCTGCGCGCGCCACCGGTCTCCACGGGGCGGTAGTGGACCTCCCGTCCGATCTCCATGGCGATGGCGTCCGCGATCACCGCGGGGGTCGCCGTCTCGAAGTCCATCCGCCGCCCCGCGCCGTAGCGCTGGAGCCGGTGGTGGACGTGGAAGTTCTGCTCGCAGTGGTGGCGGAGCGGGAAGTAGAGGAACGGCCGCCCGCTGGCGGTCAGCTCCATCGTGGTGGTGAGCCCGCCCTGCACGACCGCCAGGTCGCAGGCGGCCAGGTGCCGGTAGAGGTTGTGCACGTAGCTGCGAACCTCCAGCCCCTCCCGCGTCGGAAGGGAGGCGGGATCGATCCGCGGCCCCGCGATCACCACCATGCGCAGGGCGGGGACCTGGCGCTTCGCCTCGTCGAAGGCCGCGATGACGCGCCGCAGCAGGTGGCCGCCCACACCCGAGCCGCCAACGGTCACGACGCACACCTGCTCGTCCGGTGCGTAGCCCAGCTCCGCACGCAGCGCGTCACGCGCGGGGAGCTGCGCGGGGTCGAAGCCGCTGACGTACCCGGAGAAGGCGAAGTGCTCCTCCGTCCAGTCGTGGATCAGGGGGAGGCCGGGTCCGAAGCGCTCGGGGACGATGTCGTCCGGATCGCCCACGAAGAGCGCCCGGTCGCGCACGCGCGGGTAGCGGGCGATGTGGGCGATCATCTCCGCGTTGTAGTCGGCCGTGAGGCTGGCCTCACGCTCGCCGCCGTCGGGCATGGGGAGCCATCCGACGAAGTCGCTGAGCCACACGTAGGCGGCGCGCTTCAGCTCCGGGTTCTCGTGCAGGTAGTAGTCGAGCTCCCAGGCCTCGTCCCCGATCCAGAGATCGTAGGGCTCCTCCCGGACCAGGTCGTGAAAGACCATGAAGTTGGTCAGGAGGATCTCGTCCATGCGCCGCCACGCCTGGAACACGTGCAGGTCGTGCCCGGCCGACTCGCTCTCGATGTGGCGCGACTCGTTGGCCAGGTGCGCGCTCGCGGGGTGGATTCGCTCGCCCTCCGCCTCCAGCACGCGCGTGACCGGGTCCTGCGCCAGCCATTCGATCTCCAGCCCCGGAACCAGGCGGCGCAGCTCGCGGGCGATCGCGACGTCGCGCTGCGCGTGCCCGAGGCCGATGGGGGAGGAGACGTAGAGCGCGCGCTTCCGCCGCCTCCGCCCGCGCGTCCAGACGGCCGGTGGCCGCGGGCCTCCGTCCACGAAGTCCCGCAGCAGGAGGTTCACCTGCACGGGGTCGCGCGCGTGCGGCCCGTGCCCGGAGCCCTCCAGCGTGACCAGGCTGCCGCCGGTGGCGCGTGCCAGCTCGGCCCCGCGCGCGTGCGGGCTGATCTCGTCGCGGTCGCCGTGAACCACGAGCACCGGGCACCGGACCCGGCTGCAGAGCGCGAGCACCTCTTCCCGGCTCGCCCCCCCCGCCGTCGCGGAGGCGATGAGCGTCTCTGGTCCCGTCTCCAGCCCCCAGCCTACGCAGTCCTCGACCTGCTTGGTCGAGTGCGGCTCGTTGAACATCCGGGAGAAGAAGAACTCCAGGAAACCGGGGTAGTCCTTCCGCCAGTAGTGCGCGTTGTACTTCGCCCAACCCTCCTCCGTCTCCACCGGCTCGTCGAAGGGGTGGACGGCGCGCTCGGGATGGGGCGGTGCGAGCGGCGCCGAGGGCGCAATGAACGCCGCGCCCGTGATCCGCTCGGGGTGGCCGGCGGCAAGGTGCAGCGCGCGCATCGAGCCCAGCGACAGCGAAACCAGCACGGCCCGCTCGGTCCCGGTGGCGTCCATCACGGCCAGCGCGTCGGCCGCGAACTCCTCCTCGCGGTAGGCGGATGGATCCTCCGGCCGGTCCGACAGGCCGTTTCCCCTCCCGTCGAACGTCAGCACGCGGTGGTGGCGCGCGAAGTAGGGGATCTGCGCCTTCCAGTGGCGTGAGTGGATGATCGACCAGGTGGGAAGGAAGAACACCGTCTTCTCTCCGCTGCCGAACAGCTCGTAGTGGAGCCGCACGCCCCCACGGTCCACGTAGCCCGTCCGGTCCGGCTCGCGCGCCCTCACGGCGTCTCTCCCGCAGGGGGGGCGGACCGATGCTCCAGCGAGGCGAGCCACCGGTCGATCCCGGCCAGCAGCTCCCGGTGCCCGCGCTCGATCCCCGAGAGGCGCTCCAGGATGATCCCCTCGTTGAGCGCCACGATCAGCGTCACCCACGCGTCCGCGGAGAGCGGCCCGGCGTCGAGCCGGTATGCGGCAAGCGCTTCCGCCACGGCCTCCCGCATGGCGTCGCTCCATCCGGCGTGCACCCGGGCGATGCGCTCGCGGTACTCCGGGCGGTTCCAGGCCATGGCCTGCAGCTCCCACCAGATCTTCTGGTAGGGCCGGTCCTCCTCCAGGTAGCGCATGGCTTCCCGCCACTTGTCGACGTACGGGGCCGGGGAGGCGTACATCTCCCGCTGGCGCGCCACCAGCCGCTCGGTGAAGCGCTCCAGCACTCGGACGAAGAGCTCCTCCATCGAGCCGAAGTAGTAGTGCACCAGGCCGTGGTTCGCCCCCGCCTCCTCGGCCAGCTTCCGCGTGGTGATGGCCGGGTAGCCGATCTCCACCAGCAGACGCTCAGCAGCGTCGAGGAAACGGTCCTCTGCCTCGTGCCGCACGGCGGCTGCTCGGCTGGCTCTCATGACGCGCGGGGCAAAGTGTTGTCCAGCTGGCTTAGTCAAACGACTAAAACTGCCGTACGGATACGGTGCCGAACAACGGGTGTCAAGGTTCATGAGAGGATTACGTGGCCCGGAGCGCAGCGGCGCACCCGGCCCCCGGACCGGCAGGGGCGAAGCCTCGCCCCTGCCG
>DASYWD010000572.1 GCA_035936415.1 Longimicrobiaceae bacterium | reverse complement strand
CCCCCCCCCCCCCCCCCCCCCCCCCCCCCCCCCCCCCCCCCCCCCCCTCTTACCGACGAGCAATGATGCCACTTTTCCACCGCACCCGCGCCTCCGCCGCGCTCCTCGCCGCCCTCGCGCTCGCCGCGCCGCTCCAGGCGCAGCGCCCCGCCGACCGCGCCGGCGCGCTCGTGGTCCGCGCCGAGAACCCGCTCGCCGCCGACCGGCCGGACGAGACGATCTCCCTTCCCTGGGCGGCGCTCCGGCAGGCCCACCCTGGCCTGCAGGCGGACCGGGTGCGAGTGCTGGACGCGGGGACCCGGACGGAGGTGGTCTCGCAGCCGCTGGACGCGGACGGCGACGGGACGGTGGACGAGCTCCTCTTCCAGACCGGCTTCCGCCCCGGCGAGGTCCGCGAGTTCGTGGTGGAGGCCGCCCCGTCGGCCCCGGCGAAGCCGCGGGTGCACGCACGCCACGACGCCCACCGCGACGACGTGGCGTGGGAGAGCGACCGCATCGCCTTCCGCATCTACGGCCAGGGGCTCTGGCAAGCGTCCGAGTACCAGCCGCTGGTGAGCAGCGGGATTGACGTGTGGCCCAAGCGCGTCCGCGACCTCGTGGTGGAGCGCTGGTACGCCAAGGGGCACGACGCCTACCACCTGGACACCGGCGAGGGGGCGGACTTCTACACCGTGGGGCCGACACTGGGAGCGGGCGGGAGCGCCGTCTGGCGCGGCGGGGAGCTGCACCGGGCGAAGAACTTCAGGTCGCACCGCATCCTCGCCACCGGCCCCATCCGCGCCGTGTTCGAGCTGCGGTACGACCCGTGGGACGCCGCCGGGATGCAGGTGTCCGAGACCAAGCGCGTCAGCATCGACGCCGGGCAGAACTTCTTCCGGCAGGAGATCACCTACCACGCGCCCGGCGCCGCGGAGGTCCCCTACGCCGTGGGCACGGTGAAACGCGAGGGGCTGGTGGGGTCCTCCCGCCAGGAGGCGCCCTGGGCGTGGGTGAGCACCTGGGGCCCCGTGGAGCGCAAGAACGGCGGCCACGGCCACCTGGGCACCGCCGTGCTGATGGAGAAGGGGCGCATGGCCGAGGCGCGCGAGACCGCCGACCACTACCTCGCCCTGGCGACCGCGCGGCCCGGAGTGCCGACCGTGCAGTACGTGGGCTCCGGGTGGACCGCCAGCGGCGACTTCCGCACGGTGGAGGACTGGTGGCGCCACGTGGACGCCTTCGGCGCGCGCCTGGCGAACCCGGTGAAGGTCACGCTCCTGCGGAACGGCGCGCCCCTGGCGGCGGGGCGGTGATCCGGGGGCGCCGAGCGCCCCCTGCGGCTCCGATCCGGGTCGACCGGCACCTGCGCGCAGGCCTCCCTCCGGACTCATCCGTTTGCGCCGGCCTTGCACTTCCATTAATTGTCCTTTAGTATGCGTGCTGGCTGCGCGATTCCGCGGAGCACTCACCAGCACCGTGGAGGGCAGATGTACCGGTTCCTCAGATCCCACGTCGGTCCGCTGTTCGCCGTCCTGGCCCTCGTCGGGTGTTCGGAAACACCCACCGGTTCCGCGGTGCTGCCCGATGAGGGCAAGCCCAATGCGTCCATCGGGGGCACCACTCACACGGCCATCCAGACCCCCAGTCAGTCCTACCTGGTGTATCTCTACCCACAGGAGGCATCCACCTACGTCGTGGACGTCGCGGCCAACTTCGAAGCCATGACGGCGTTCAGCGATCCGGCCACGACGTACCGCTGGAGAACGTTGATCCGGTGGGGCAAGACCGCGGGCTCCTGCTCCGACCCGGTGAGTGTGTGGAACGAGATCTACAGGTCGGACCGGGACGTGGGAAGCGGGACGTTCAACACGTCGTCGGGAAGCACCCTGTTCATGCCAGGGTACCTCGGAACGTACGTCATCGAGTCACGCTCGGATCTGTTCTGGTCGATAACCAGAGTGGCGGACGCGGCGGACAGGAGGTGCGTCATCCTCTCGTACGCCGGAGTGCCGTATTCGCCCGGCTCGGTCGACCTCGCCAACCGCTTCTCCGTGGGCGAGAACGCGCAGCTTTCGTGGGAGCCCAGCACGTACGAGCAGGGCTATTACATCTATCGTCAGAACCGCACCACCGGCGCCTACGACCGGGTCGGACAGGTCTCCTCCGGGACGCTCACCTGGACGGATCCGGACGTCAGGATCACCAGCTATCCCTGCGACGAGACCCGTAACTGGCAGGTCACCGCGTACAACGTGCACGGCGAGTCGAGCCCCGTCGGGACCGGAGGCTGCGCTTCCTGACGGGGCGCAGGCAGGCACGGTCGGCGGGAACGAACCCGGGGCCCCCCATTCGACCAGCTCGGATGGGGGGCCCGTCCGTTTCCGCGGCACGCTCCATGACGAGGTGTACGCTTCCCCGTGCCGCGGGACATGGCGGCACGCCCTGCGCGCGTGCCGCTGCC
>DASYWD010000571.1 GCA_035936415.1 Longimicrobiaceae bacterium | reverse complement strand
GCAGGCGTCGCGCGGATACGCCGCCGCGGTCGCGTTCCACTCCTCCACCACCTGCCGCCGCTCCTCCTCCGGAAGCACGTCGATGCTCCCGAGCGCCCGCCCCGGCGAGACTTCCAGCGCCTCCACCAGCCGCTCCAGCGCGGTGCGCATCATCCGGCAGACGCGCATCGCCCCGGCCGGGGCCGCGACCCGTGCCGAGAGCC
Source organism: Longimicrobiaceae bacterium (assembly GCA_035936415.1). Lineage (NCBI taxonomy): Bacteria > Pseudomonadati > Gemmatimonadota > Longimicrobiia > Longimicrobiales > Longimicrobiaceae > Longimicrobiaceae bacterium. Next base: position 2,215 of record DASYWD010000571.1, on the reverse strand, counting down.
AGAGCCCCTCCCCTCCATCGTCCACCGACAGCGTCACCGGGCAGCTCGTCCCCGCCGGCCCGGTCCACGCGGCATCGTCGGGGCGAGCAGACCCGCCGTCCCGGTAGCTGAACAGCGAGGTGAAAAGCGGCGTCGGCGCAGGCACGCCACTGCACCGCTGCGCCAGCGCCAGGGGCGCCCGCCGATGCCGCAGCAGCTCCGCGAGCAGCGCGTGCGTCGCCCGGACGGTCGCCTCCACCCCCAGACTCCCCAGGTGGACCCGGGCAGGAAGCGTGTCGGCGAGCGGGCGCGCCTCCCCGCCCTCTCCCTCGCTCCCGGCGAGCACGGTCCCGAACACCACGTCGCGGCGGCCGGTAGCCCGCGCCAGCACCAGCGCCCACGCGACGTGGCACAGGCTCGACGTGCTCACCCCCAGCGACCGGGCGCGCGTCCACAGCCGCACCGCCAGCCTCTCCTCGGCCAGGAGGCGCGCCTCCCCGATCTCTCGTTCCCCCACCTCGGCCACGCCGTAAGGGACCGTCGGCTCTTCGACGTCCCCCAGCAGACCGCGGAAGAACGCCTCGTGGTCCTCCCAGGTCTCCCCGGGCCACGATCCGTCCGTCCGGTCGGGAAACAGCAGCGGGACCGGCAGCGTCTCCGCGCCTCCCGGCACGTGCGCCCGCGTCTCCTCGTGCAGCTCCAGCTTGGGCTCGGTCATCGGACGATGAAGAAGGAGGAGGGCGGGAGACGTCGCCGAACGCCGTCGCCCGACTTCGCGCGAATGTTCGGGAAAGGAGCGGGAGGTCCCGCTTGCGCGGGTCTACTCGGCGCTTCCGACCCGTTGTCGTTTCTGGTGAGGCTCGACCCGGCGCCCGAGCGGCTTCGCGATCGTGGAATGATCCAACGGCCGCCTCCGCCAGGGGGGGTCGGGAGCGTGCCGACCGCGAGGTCCGCACGGAGTCGAAGCTGGAAACGAGCGGCCATCCGGGGCGCACCCCCGGTCCGGCCGCGGGCGAAGACTGCCGCACCCGGGCGCACCCCCCCTGGTGCAGGGCAGGATCACCCCGTTCAGCGCGTCGTGCACCGTATGGTTCAGGACAACATACGATGCAGAAAACCCGCGGTCAAGGACTTCAAAGCGACCGGAGACCTCGGCTCGTTCGTGGGCCACCACTGCGGTGCCTACCAGCGCAAACGGGGCGCCTACGGCCCTTGCCGGCCTCTCCGGCGTGCGGGAGATCAGCCTTGACACCACCGTGGATGCGATGAATTATTCGCGGCAGCGTGCCACGACGTGGCTGAAGCTCTGCGCAAAGACGACACGGCCGGCCCGGGTCCTTGCCCCCGGGCTGTCCTTCATTCGCAGCCGCCGGTCCCGCAGTGTGGGGAACGCGGTGGGATCGCCACCAGGGGAGACACCATGAACGTCCCCGATCGGTTCGAGCGGAGATCCGGAGAGGAGTCGGACGGCGCGAGGGGCCCCGGGTGGCGCGATTCCCTGGCCGCCGACGCACGCTTCGCGCTGCGCCACTTCCGGCGGAGATGGGGCACGACGGTCACGATGCTCGCCATCCTCTCCCTGGGGATGAGCATCAGCACCCTGCTGTTCTCCGTCGTGTATTCGTTCGCGGTGCAGCCGCCGCCGGTCGTCGCCCGGGAGGACGGCCTCGTTCGCATCCGGGGCAGCCAGGCCGGCGAGTCGGGCGTGCGCAGGTCGCGCGCGTTCTCGCTCGAGGAGTTCGAGGAGTACCGGCGGCTGAACGAGCACTTCAGCGCCGTGGCAGGGTGGGCGAACGCGGAGGTCGGGCTGGACGTGACCGGAGACAGCGAGCTCGGCGCGCTCACGGCCGACGCGACCTTCGTGACCGAGAACTACTTCGCCGTCCTGGGGGTCCGGCCGGTCATGGGCGCCGGTCTTCCCACGTACGAGGCCGAGGACCCGGCGTCTGCGAGGGTGGCGGTCATCGGGCACCTCGCCTGGGACCGGCTCTTCGGGAGGAGCCCGGGCGCGATCGGCAGGACCCTGCTCGTGAACGGCGTGCCGGTCACGGTCGTGGGCGTGGCGCCCCCCCGGTTCATCGGGGTGGGCGCGGGCGGCCAGCTGCAGGTCTGGCTCCCGCTCTCCAGCCGGCACGCGGTGCTGCCGCCCGCTTCCGCGGAAAGCCTCGGCTTCCGCGCCGCCGCGCGGCTCCGCCCCGGCGTCACGCCCGGCGCGGCGGAGGCGGCCGTGCAGGTC
>DASYWD010000570.1 GCA_035936415.1 Longimicrobiaceae bacterium | reverse complement strand
GTACGACACCCGCTGGGCGGCCGATGCGCCGATGCCGCCGGAGCCGCGCGTCGCCGAGCCCGCCGCCGCTCCCGTGCCTGTGCCCGCGAGAGCCGGCGTCCGTGCCTCCGGCGAGCTGCCCATCCCGGCACCCGCCGCGGTGGAGGTCTTCCCCGCCACCCGGGTGCGCCCGGAGCCGTAGCCTTCCCCCGCCGACCAGGCGCGGAGACGACCCGGAACGAGAAGCGCCCCTCCGGCCTGGCCGGGGGGGCGCTTCCGTCTCGGACGCAGCGGGCGTCAGAAGCCGGTGTACGGCGTCAGGAACTTCGTCATCAGGATCGGCACGCCCGGGATCGCGAGGATCCCGATGATCCAGAGAACGATCTCCCAGGTCGCGTAGTCGTCCTGCGGCGGAGCGTCCGCGTCGTGCCGGATGTCCAGGTCAGCCATGGTTCGCTCGGGTGTGTCGCTTCGGCTCGGTGAAGTGCCCGCCAGCCGCGGGACCGACGCATATCATATCAGCCGGCCCCCGGCGTGTCCAGAAGCACGGCGTCGGAAGGGCTCGCCGCCGCGTCGTGGAACCCCCTCCCCTCCACGGCCAACCGGCGCAGCAGCGGCGCCGGCTCGAACCGCTCCCCGTGCGCGGCCGCGAGCTCCTCCAGCGCGGCGATCGTCGCCGCGGCGCCGAGCTGGTCCGCGTGGAAGAGCGGCCCGCCGTGCGCCGCCGGGAAGCCCGCGCCCAGCAGCATGGCCAGGTCCACCTCCGCCGCCGTCTCCACCACGCGCTCGTCCAGCGCCCGGGCGGCCTCGTCGACCATCGCCAGGACCATGCGTGAGCGCATCTCCTCCTCCGGGACCTCTCCTTCGCGCGCCCCTCCGGCCGCCCGCAGCGCCTCCGCCGTCCGGGGCGAGACCCGCGGCTCCCCCCCGCGGTCATACCGGTACACGCCGGGCTCCGGGTCGCCCTTGCGCGAGGGCGCCGCGAGCTGGGCGAGAAGGGCTGGGGGGCGGAATCGCTCCCCCAGCTCCTCCGCGAGGAGGCGGGAGTGCCGCGCCACCCGCGCGATCCCCAGCTCGTCCGCCAGCCGGAGCGGCCCCGCCTGCATCCCCCACTCCCGCACCACGCGGTCGATCCGCTCCGGCGCGGTCCCCTCCTCCAGGAGGCGGAGCGCCTCGTTCAGGTAGGGGAGGAGGAGGCGGTAGACGAGGAAGCCCGGACGGTCGCGGACCCGGAGCGGCACCTTCCCCAGGCGGCGCGCGAGGGCCGCCGCGGCGTCCTCCGCCGCCCGCGAGGTCCGCGCGCCAGGCACCACCTCCACCAGCACCCCCCACGCCACCGGCGGGACGAAGTGCATCCCCACCACCCGCTCCGGGCGCTGCAGCGCGTCCTGCACCCGGCCGACCGTTGCGGAGGCGCCGGTAACGGCCAGCACGCACTCCTCGCGCACGTGCTCCTCCGCCTCGCGGAGCGCCTCCCGCTTGCGCTCCGGCGCGTCGCGGACCGCCTCCAGCACCACGTCCACCGTGCCGAAGCCGCCGTAGCCCAGCGTCCCCGCCACCCGCGAGGCGCGCTCGTCCGCCTCGCGGCGCGCGAGGTGCCCCTGGCGAACCGCCTCGCGGAACAGCGCGCGCAGCCGCTCCAGCCCCTCCACCAGCGCCTGGTGCCGGCGCTCGCGGAGCCGTACCGGGATCCCC
>DASYWD010000569.1 GCA_035936415.1 Longimicrobiaceae bacterium | reverse complement strand
CGCCCCCCCCCCCGCGTCCCTTCGCCTCCCTTCGCAGGAGGGGTCCATGTCCGTCCGCACTTCCCTGGTAGTGCTCCTTGGCGGGCTGGCGCTCGCCGCATGCGATCGCACGGAGGTCCCCACGCTCCCGCCGGTGACGGTATCCGGGCCGTCCGCCTCGGTGTCGACCGCGGCGACGGGGACGTGGGTGTCCGGGACCTACACCAACGCGTACGGGTCGCGCTACTACCGGCTGTACGTCCCCGCGGCGTACGACGGCTCCACGGCGCGGCCGTTGATGGTGATGCTGCATGGCTGTCTGCAGGACGGGTACGACTTCGCGGCGGGGACGCGGATGAACGGCTTCGCCGACGCGCGCAACTTCCTGGTGCTGTACCCGGAGCAGGGGACCGCGTACAATGCCTACGACTGCTGGAACTGGTTCTACACGAGCAACCAGGCGCGGGGGAGCGGCGAGCCCTCCATCATCGCCGGGATGATCGCGTGGACCAAGTCGAGCTACCGGATCGACAACGCCCGCGTGGGGGTGGCGGGGCTCTCGGCCGGCGCGGCGATATCCGTGATCATGGGGTGCACGTACCCGGACCACGTGAAGAAGGTGGCCTCCTTCGCGGGGCTCATGTACAAGGCGGCGACGACCGCGAGCGGCAGCCAGTCGGCCATGAAGAACGGGAGTTCGTTCGACCCGAACGCGCGGGGCACGGACTGCTACAACGCCTCCACGACGGGCCGCCACCCGATGCCCGTCCTGGTCTTCCACGGCACCTCGGACGGGACGGTCAACGTCAAGAACGCGCACCAGACCGTGCAGCAGTGGGCGCAGACCAACGACCTGCTGTACGACGGGGTGGACAACAACGACGTGGACAACACTGCGGACGCCACGCTCACGGGGACGGCGTGCCGCTCGTACACGCGCTACGACTACCGGAACTCCGCGACGGGGGCCACCCTGCTGCAGAAGTACATCGTGGACGGGCTGGGGCACGCCTGGTCCGGGGGGAGCACGGCGGGGAGCTACACCGACCCCTGCGGCCCCGACGCCAGCCGGATCATCGTGGACTTCTTCGGCTTCTGACGCGGCCGGTGCGGCCCGTGCCCCGCACCTCGCACCCTCGCACCCCTCGTCCATGAACCGCCTCGCCACCGCGCTGATGTCGCTTCCGCTCGCCGCCTGCGCGGTGGGGACCTCCCCCGCGCCCCCGTCCGACGCCGCGCCGCCCACCGTGCGCGAGGCGGCCTTCACCTGGGAGACCTCAGCGCCCGAGGCGGGGGCGCGCCGCTATCGGCTCTTCATCCCCGCCTCGCACGACGCCTCGCGCCCGGCGCCGCTGCTGGTGATGCTGCACGGGTGCACGCAGGACCCGGACGACTTCGCGCGGGGGACGCGGATGAACGAGGTGGCGGAGGAGCACGGCCTCCTCGTGGCGTACCCGGAGCAGCCCGCGGCCGGGAACCCCCAGAAGTGCTGGAACTGGTACGAGCCGGCGCACCAGGAGCGGGGGCGCGGCGAGCCGGAGGAGATCGCCCGCATCGTCCGCGAGGTCATGGCGGCGCACCGGGTGGACCCGGCGCGCGTCTACGTGGCCGGGGTGTCCGCGGGCGGGGCCATGGCCCTCACCCTGGCCGCCTCGTACCCGGAGCTGTTCGCCGCCGCCGGCTCGCACTCGGGGGTGGCGTACCGCGCCGCGGCCGGCATGCAGGAGGCGCTGCAGGTGATGCAGCGCGGCGCCGCCTCGTC
>DASYWD010000568.1 GCA_035936415.1 Longimicrobiaceae bacterium | reverse complement strand
GCCGGAGCGGGCGCGGCGGCCTGCCGGGGCTGCGCCGCGGCGCGCTGGCGCCCGTCCTCGATCACCCGGAGCACGTCCTCCTTGGTGATCCGCCCGTTGGGACCGCTCCCCCTGACCGTACCCAGGTCCAGGTCGTGCTCCGCGGCCAGGGCGCGCACCGCCGGGGAGGTCTGCGCCTCACCCGTCGGCGCGGCCTCCGCCGGCTGCTCCGAGGCGGGCTTCTCCTCGTACCTCGCCGAGGCGGTGTGCCCCGCCTGGTCCGCCGGGGATGCCGCGCCGGCGCCGTCGCCCGAGGGCTGCAGCTCGGCGAGCAGCTCGTCGACGCCGACGGTGTCCCCCTCCTGCTTCGCGATCCGGGCGAGCGTCCCCGCCGACTGCGCGGCCACCTCCACCGTGATCTTGTCCGTCTCCAGCTCCACCAGGATCTCGTCCTTCGCGACGGTGTCCCCTTCCTGCTTGGTCCACCGCCCGACGGTCGCCTCGACCACGGACTCCCCCAGCGGGGGGACTCGGATCTCAACCGACATGGAATCTCCGCTCCGGTATGGGTTCGAGGGGACAGGGTACAGGCGAGAGGGACAGGCGGCAAGCAGATGCCAGCCGGCTGTCCCCTCCCCGATTCCCCGTTTCCTCCCGTTACTTCCGCTTGCCGATCAGGGTGTCGCCGCGGGCGCGCCGCTCCGCCGGGTTCTTCCCGGGGGCGGGCGCCCCGCTCCACGCCACCTCCACGATGCGGGCCTGCTCCTTGGCATGCCGCTCCGCGCTCCCCTCGGCGGGGGCGGCTCGATCCGGGCGCCCCTCGTAGCGGACGGGGAGGTCCGCGAAGAACGCGCGGAGCCGCGGCTCCACGAAGGTCCAGGCGCCCATGTTGCGCGGCTCCTCCTGCACCCACACCACCTCCTGCAGGGCGGGGAAGGAGCGGGCCAGCTGGGCGATCTCCTCCGCGGGGAAGGGATACAGCTCCTCCACCCGCGCGAGCGCCACGCCGCGCGCGTCCTCGCGGAGCGGGCTGGTGTACAGGTCCGCGAACACCTTGCCGCTGCAGAGCGCCAGCCGGGTGACCTGGTCCGCGCGGCCGGCCGCGTCCTCGTCGCGGATCACGCACTGGAAGTGCCCCGTGGCGAGCTGCTCCAGCCGGGACGCCGCCAGCGGGTGCCGCAGCAGGCTCTTGGGCGACATCACCACCAGCGGGCGCGGGTCCCGGTCCAGGAGCTGCGCCTGACGCCGCAGGAGGTGGAAGTACTGCGCCGAGGTGGTGCAGTTGACCACCCGGAAGTTGTCCTCCGCGGAGAGCTGGAGGAAGCGCTCCAGGCGCGCGCTGGAGTGCTCCGGCCCCTGTCCCTCGTAGCCGTGGGGGAGGAGCAGCACCAGCCCCGACGTCTGCTCCCACTTCTGGTAGGAAGCGGCCAGGAACTGGTCGATGATGACCTGCGCGCCGTTCACGAAGTCGCCGAACTGCGCCTCCCAGATCACCAGCACGTCCGGGTCGAACACCGAGTACCCGTACTCGAACCCCACCGCGGCCATCTCCGAGAGCGGGGAGTTGTGCACCTCGAAGGAGGCGCGCGCCTGCGGGAGCGCCGCCAGCGGCGTGTGCTTCGCGCCGGTCTCGGCGTCGTGCAGCACCAGGTGCCGGTGGCTGAAGGTGCCGCGCTCCGCGTCCTGCCCGGTGAGCCGCACCGGGACCCCTTCCGCGATCAGCGACGCGAAGGCCAGCGTCTCCGCGTGCCCCCAGTCGATCGCGCCCTCCGGGCCCAGCGCGTCGCGCCGCCGGGCGAGCTGCTTCTCCAGGCGCGCGTTGGGTGTGAACCCCTCCGGCCGCTGCAGCAGCGCCTCGTTGTACTCGGCCAGCCGCTCCGCCGGGACGGCCGTGCCGATGGACGACGACGGCGGGCCGCCGTTGGTGTGGTGCTCGTCCCCGTTCTGCGGCGGCAGCGCCGAGCCGTCGCCCAGGGCGGCCTGCACCTCCGCCAGCCGGTCCAGCGTCTGCTGCAGCAGCGCGTCCGCTTCCTCGCGCGTGACCACGCCGTCGCCCGCCAGCCGCTCGGCGAAGACCTCGCGGGCGGTGGGGTGGGCGCGGATCGCGTCGTACATCCGGGGCTGCGTGAACGCCGGCTCGTCGCCCTCGTTGTGGCCCCAGCGGCGGTACCCCACCAGGTCGATCACGAAGTCCTTGTGGAAGCGCGCCCGGTACGCCACCGCCAGGCGGGCCACCGCGATGCACGCCTCCGGGTCGTCCGCGTTCACGTGGACGATGGGGACCTCGAAGCCCTTCGCCAGGTCGCTGGCGTACCGGGTGGAGCGGTCGTCCTCCGGAACCGTGGTGAAGCCGATCTGGTTGTTGGCGATGACGTGGATGGTCCCGCCCACGGTGTAGCCCCTGAGGCCCGACATGTTCAGCGTCTCCGCTACCACCCCCTGCCCGGGGAACGCGGCGTCGCCGTGCACCAGCACCGCCAGCCCGTCCTGCAGCGACAGGTCCGGCGCGCCGGCGCGCCGGG
>DASYWD010000567.1 GCA_035936415.1 Longimicrobiaceae bacterium | reverse complement strand
GTCCAGGCGGGGGAGGAACTGCTCGGCCAGCCGCGCCAGCACGCGCTGGTACACGGAGGCGGCGCGGCCTGCGGGGACCTCCAGCTGGGCGATGTACAGCGACACGGCCTGGGTGGGGGGCGCGTGCTCCTCCAGGACGTCCACGAAGTGCAGGGCGTGCTTGAAGTGCGTCCGGATCAGCGCCTCCCAGGTGCGCGCCGCGAACAGCTCCATCCACAGGTCTTCTTCCGCGCTGCGGCGGATCTGGCGGCGGATGAAGCGGAGCGCGCCCACGGGGGTGGCGTAGCGCCAGTCGAAGCCCCAGCCGCGGGGCCGCTCGCGCGCCAGCTCGGAGCCGGTGTGGGGGTCGCTCAGGTCGGAGAGGGCGCGGGTCCGGACGATCTCCTCCTCGTCGCCGCTCAGCTCCATGATCTCGACGTAGCGGTCGATGGCTTCGTCGAAGGGCATCCGCGGGGCGAGGATGGCGACCAGCTCCAGCGCCTGCGCCGCGTGGGCCTCGGCGACGGCCTCGCGGGCGCGGGCCTCGGCCAGCTCCAGGCGGCGCCGGACCTCGGCGGGGAGCCGCTGCAGCCAGAGCGGGTTGGGTGAGGGCATGCTCGGGTGCCGGTTCGGGAACGGCCGGCCGGAGCGATTTGCCCTGCTCCGCGCGGCCCGTTTATCTTTGTCGCGAGGGGTCCTGCGGACCCGCGGCGGATGGAAAGATGTGGGGGCCGGGCCGCGGAGACAACTCCCCTGCCGCGGCCTCCGGCGGGACTGACGATCACCCCGGGGAAGGACGTTCACATGGCCCTGTCGCGGAGCTCTTCCTGGAAGGAGCACCGGCTCGCGAACCGCCTGGAGTGCGACGGCACGGAGTACTCGGTGGACCTGGTCGCCCGCAAGGCGACGGGAGTGGAGGGATGGAAGGTGACGGTGGTGTTCCTCCCGCGCGAGCAGGGGGACGAGGTGAAGGTGGAGCTGCCGAACGCCGGCTCCACGGCGGAGGTGCGCCGCCTGGTGACGGAGCTGGAGGGCGCGGAGGAGCGCCTCCGGGAGATGTGCCGCGGGGCGGGGGCGGCGTCCTGACGGAGTACCTTTTCGAGGGGGAGCGGGTCCGCACGCTCCCGGACCTGCTGGCGCCCGGGCTGCGGCTGCTCTTCGTGGGGTTCAACCCCAGCGTGCGGGCGGCGCGGCTCGGGCGCTACTACGCCGGCCGCAACAACCGCTTCTGGGACCTGCTGGCGGCTTCGGGGCTGACGCCGGAGCGCTGGAGCTTCGAGCGCGACCGGGAGCTGCTGGAGCTGGGGATCGGGGTGACGGACCTGGTGAAGCGCCCCACCCGGAGCGCGGCGGAGGTGACGGCCGAGGAGTTCCGCCGGGGCGCGGAGCGCTTCCGCGGGCTCGTGCGGGAGCTGCGGCCCCGGGTGGTGTGCTACAACGGCAAGGGGGTGTACCTCCGCGCCGCGGGGGTGCAGGCCGCCCCGTGGGGCCGGCAGGAGCGCTCGCTGGTGGAGGGGACCGTGGACTTCGTGGCGCCCAGCCCCAGCGGCCTGGCCCGGATCCGCTTCGCGGAGAAGGCGCGCTGGTTCACGGAGCTGCGGGCCGTGGTGGATTCCATGGAGGCGTGAGCGAGTGGAGACGATGAGCGAGACGAGCGCGGCGGCGGACTCCCCCCTCCGGGAGGCGGAGGAGGCCCTGGGAGCGGCGTTCACGGAGGTGGCGGGGCGGCGCCTTCCGCGCCACTTCGGCGACGAGGCCGCGGAGTACCGCGCGGTGCGCGAGGCCGCCGGCGTCGCCGACCGGGCCGACCGGGCGCAGCTCCGCCTCTGGGGCCGCGACCCGGTGAAGATGGTGCAGGGGCTGCTCACCAACGACCTGGCCGGGGCGCCGCCGGGGCGCGCCGTGTACGCGGCGATGCTGACGCCCAAGGGGCGGACGATCGGCGAGCTGCGCGCCTTCCGGCTGGAGCGCCCGGGTGGAACGGAGGTGCTCCTGGACCTTCCGCGCGAGGCGCTGGAGGGGACGCGGGAGCACCTGAAGAAGTTCGTCCCGCCCATGTTCGCGCGGTGGGCCGACGTCTCGGAGGAGGTGGGCGCGCTGGGGGTGTACGGCCCCCGCTCGCGCGAGCTGCTGGGACGGGTGCTGGGCACGGAGATCCCGGCGCTGGAGGAGGACGCCTTCACCGAGGCGACGCTCGGGGAGGAGAGGGTGCTGGCGGTGGGGACGCGCTTCGCGGGGGGCGAGGAGGGGTACGACCTGATCGCCCCGGCGGCGGCGCTCCCCGGGCTCTGGCGCGCCCTGCTGGAGGAGGGCGCGCCGCTGGGCGCGCGGCCGGTGGGGCACGGCGCGCTGGAGACGCTGCGGGTGGAGGCGGGGGTGCCGCGCTACGGCGCGGAGCTGTCGGAGGAGGTGATCCCGACGGAGGCGTTCGAGGCGATCGGGATGATGCCGCGGGCGGTCTCCTTCACCAAGGGGTGCTACACGGGGCAGGAGGTGATCGTCCGCATCGCGCACCGCGGCCACGTGAACCGCCACCTGCGCGGGCTGCGCCTGGGCGACGGGGCCGCCCCGCCGCCGGGGACGCCGCTCTTCCACCCGGAGACGGGGAAGCCCGCGGGGCGGATCACCAGCGTGGCGTTCTCGCCCCTCATGGGCGAGACCGTGGCGCTGGGCTTCGTGCGGCGCGAGCTGGAGCCGGGCGACGCGGTGCGCGTGGGCGCCGCGGACGGCACGCGGGCGGAGGTGGCCGCGCTCCCCTTCGCGAAGGAGGCGGCGGATGCTGGCTGAGAACCGCTCGGCGCTGAAGGAGTGGGGCGCCACGGAGCGCGCGCTGGCGGAGGGCCGGACGACGCTGCTGGTGCGCAAGGGCGGGATCCACGAGCGGCGGCAGGGCTTCGAGGTGGAGCACCGGGAGTTCTGGCTCTTCCCCACCCTGTACCACCAGAACCCGGACGAGCTGCGCCCCGACTTCCGCCCGTACCTGGAGGCGGCGGAGGCGCTCCCGCACGACGTGAACCGGGTACGGATCACGCACTACGCCGTGGTCGAGGACGCCCTGCGCGTGGAGAGCCTGGAGGCGCTGCACCGCCTGGAGGGGCTGCACCCGCTCACGCCGGCGACGGTGGAGTCGCGCTTCGCCTACCGCAACAAGCCCTACCTGCACGTGCTGGTGCTGCGTGCCTACCGGCTCCCGGAGCCCGTGGTGATCCCCAACACGCTCGATTACGAGGGGTGCGTGTCCTGGGTGGAGCTGGACGACCCACTCCCTACGGCCGGCGCGCGGCCGGTGCTGACCGACGAGGAATTCGCTGCCCGGCGCGCGGAGGTGTGGGCGCGGCTGGGCGAGCAGGGGGTGGTGCGGCTGTAACAGCACCCGAGGGCGGCTCGGTCGCGAGGGGTCGGCGGGGGGAGGCTCCTCCGGAGGTGCGAAACTCGCCCGGCCGGCGGGGCGAGACGGAATTGCCGCGCGGGCTCAAACAAACGCACCTCCTGCGGAGCCTCCCCCCACCTCCCGAGCACCCTCTCCGGCTTCCTCGCAGCAGGCGCCCCACCGGGAGATCCCGGTGGGGCGCCGTTTTGTCGTTCCGCAGTACCCGTACGATGCTGTGCGGAGGGAGACTCGCCGGCGGTTTGGCGAGGCTCACTCCGGCGAGGGGAGACTCACGGCAGTATCGTGAGGCTCCCGGAGCCCGCGGAGGAGACCCGGGGGCAGTTTCCCGGGGCTCCGGAGCGGCCCGCCACGACGGAATCAATCAGCCGAGCGTGCGCACCAGGAGCACGCTCGTGAACGCGGCGTAGAAGACGAGGAGGAACGCCCCCTCCGGGCGGCGCAGGGGGCGGCGCGCGTAGGCGAGGAGCGGGAAGGCGATACTGATGGCGAGCATCACCGGCACCTCGAAGTCGAAGATAGCGACGTCCACGACGATGGGCCGGGCCAGCGAGGCGGTGCCCAGGATGATGAGGCTGTTGAAGACGTTGGAGCCGATGGCGTTCCCCAGCGCGATGTCGGCCTCCTTCTTGAGCGCGGCGACCACGGAGGTGGCGAGCTCGGGGAGCGAGGTCCCCACCGCAACCACGGTGAGCCCCACCACCACGTCGGACACGCCCGCCGCCCGCGCGAAGAAGACCGCGGCCTCCACCAGGAGGTGCGCGCCCACCGCCAGCACCGCCAGCCCCACCACCAGGAGACCCGTGTCGCGCAGCCGGGTGGAAGCCTCGGAGCCGTGGCCCTGCAGCTCCTTGAACTCGGCGTACTCCGCCAGGACCTCTTCGGGCTCGTGGCGGGCGGAGCGGATCACGAAGGCGAGGTAGCCGGCGAAGGCCACGGCGAGGAGCGCCCCGTCCACGCGGGAGAGCGCTCCGTCCCACGCCAGGATCGGGAGGGTGAGCGCGGCGGCCACCATCACCGGCGCTTCGCGGAAGATCAGGCGCATCTGCACCTGCAGCGGCATCAGCAGGGCGGCGACGCCGATGATCAGGGCCAGGTTGAGAATGTTGGACCCCACCACGTTCCCCACCGCCACGCCGCCGTCGCCGCGGATGGCGGCCAGGGTGCTCACCACCAGCTCGGGGGCGGAGGTGCCCAGGGCCACGACGGTGAGCCCCACCACCAGGGCGCTCACCCCGAAGGAGCACGCCAGGCGCGAGGAGCCGCGCACCAGCCATTCGGCACCGAAGTACAGGCCTGCCGCGCCGACAATGAAGAGGATCGCCTGGAGGAGCATCAGCTCGACGTGGGTGTGGTCCGGGGGAGGCCCGCCGGGGTGGCGGCCTCTGCGTTCGGCGCGGCGCTCACCGCGTCAGGCCTCACGGGATCCCCGTCACTTTGTGGGTCTGCACGGACAGGCGCCAGGGGGGGCCCAGCTCCATCACGGCGCGCACGGTGGCGGCGTAGTTCGGCCCGCCCTGCTCGGGGAGGTCGATGGGCTGGAGGAAGTAGTGCTGGAAGCGGGTCCCCCCGGCCAGGCGGCGGATGGCGTCCAGGTCCGGGGCGGGGCCGGGGGCGGCCCCCCCGGTGAAGAGCACCTTCAGCTCGTCGCCCTCCTTCTGGGCGAACTCGGCCTGCTTGGGGGAGACGGTGAGCCAGTCCACCAGGGAGCGGTCCACGGGACGGGAGCCGTTGGACTCCATGGAGATCCGGTAGCCGCGGGCGCGGAGCGCGTCGGCGAGCGGGCGGTCGAGCTGGAGGCTGGGCTCGCCGCCGGTGGCGACCAGGAGGAGCCCCGGGCGCTCGGCGCCGAAGCCGGCCTCGGCGGCCTGGCGCACCAGTTCCAGCGTGCCGTCGAGCTCCAGGGTGTGCGCGGCCTTCACCCAGTCGGTGTCGCACCAGGGGCACACTTCGTAGCCCAGGTTGCACCCGGCGAAGCGGAGGAACACGGCGGGGCTCCCCGCCTGCGCACCCTCCCCCTGCAGGGTGGAAAAAACTTCCTTGATGGCGTATTTCCTGGGCATGAACGGCTCGGGACGGACGCTGGCTCGGGACAAGGAGCGTCGTATACACCGCCCCTCCCGGCTTGCTCCCCGCCGACACCGCCTTGACAAACCGGCCCCTGTTGCTCCTGGGGCACGCGCGTCCCAAAGTGTGTCACGCGCTCCCCAGGCGGGCACGGGGCGGCACGGGGATGTTTACGCACAAGTGATTGCCGCCAAAGTACTTATGTTTTTGCGACCGATTGGCCCTGCCTTTGCTTAGTCTACCCGCGAACGGATGCCACACCGAAGCCCGGATGGTCGACCCCTCCACGGGGAAGGCCCGGTGCCCAGAGGTGAGGTCTTCGGGGGGGGACAGCGACCCAGCAGCAACAGCCCCAGGTTTCCATCCTGAACCCGCAGGTAGATTTCCGCCGGACCGCCCACCCAATTCGGACGCTGCCCGCCCCCCCACCCGGAGGGACCCGCCGCCAGGCGGGTCCCTCTTCCTTTTTTCGGAGGTCGGCTGCAACCTGGCGGGGGGCGCGGCGTACAAGGGGTGGCCGAGCGGCACCGGACCACCCCAACCACGACGACCATGAGACTCGGACCCATGCACATCTTCTCGCTGGCCCTGGCGATGCTCGCCGCCCCCGCGGTGCTGCGCGCACAGCAGCCGCGCCCCACCGACGCGGGACCCCGGACCATCCGTGTGGTCGGCACCGGGCAGGCGCAGGCCGCGCCGGACGAGGCGTTCCTGGACTACGGGGTGGAGACCACGGCGCCCACGGCGCAGGCGGCGGCGCAGCAGAATGCGCAGGTGATGGAGCGGGTGGTCCGCGCGCTGACCTCGGCGGGCGTGCCGCGGCGCGACATCACGACCCGCAACTTCTCGGTCTTCCCGGACTACGGGCCGCCGCGCCCCGGGGAGAACGAGCCGACGCAGCGCGGCTACCGGGTGACCAACATGGTGTCGGTGCGGACGGAGCGGATCGCGCAGGTGGGGAGCCTGATCGACGCGGCGCTCGCGGCCGGGGCCAACCGGGTGCACGGGATGCGCTTCGGGCTGAAGAACGCGGAGGCGGTGCGGGCGGAGGCGATCCGCAACGCGGTGGCGAAGGCGCGCACGGACGCGGCGGCGATCGCGGCCGCGCTGGGGGTGCGGCTGGGCTCGGTGCTGGACGCGAGCACGGCGGGCGGGGCGCCGCCGGTGTTCGCCCGGATGGAGGCGATGCAGGCGCGCGGCCTTGCGGACGGGGGGGGAGCCCCGACCCCGATCGAGGCGGGGGAGCAGACGGTCACCGCCATGGTGACGCTGGTCTACGCGATCGACGGCTGACCTCGGGGCCGGCGCGCCCCGGCGCGGGGAGGCCTACTCGTCCAGGCAGGGGAAGACGGTCTGGCCGCCCCGCACCTCCACAACCAGCCGCCGCGGGACGATGGAGCCGAAGACGCCCACGCCGTCGCCGACGACGCTGGGGATGCGGACGCTCCCGGAGGGGTTGAACTGGCCGCCGCGCACGCCGTTGACGAAGTTCCGGTCGGCGGCGACGACGACGAGCTGCACCTGCACGCCCTCGGGGAACCCGCCCTGGATGGCGCGGAGCAGCTCCTGGTCGATGGTGAAGCGGTCGAACACCCCGATCTCGCCGGGGACCATCACCGTGGTGTCGGACTCGGAGACGGAGACGCCGATGAGGCGGAGCGGATCGGGGACGTTCCCGAGGGTGCCGCCCAGGACGCGCCGCAGCCCGTACACCTCCATCTCGGTGAGGTAGGCCCAGGCGCCCCGCGAGGTGGACCAGGTGAGGGGGAGCGGCGTGCCCGGGGGAAGGAAGCACCGGCGGTCGCCCGTCGCGGCGTCGCGCAGGGCGCGGGGGAGCCCGCGGAGGTCGAAGTCGCCGGGAACGGTGGTCACGCCGCGCACACGCTCGCCGCGGGTGGTCTCCACCAGCAGCTCGTAGCGCCGGCCGGGGACGACCCAGCTCCCCTCCAGGCCCCCGGGCGCTTCGTAGCAGGTGGCCTCCACCCGGAGGGTGTCCTGGCCGCGGAGGAGCCGGCCGATCCCGGGGAAGCAGTCTTCGCGCGGGGTCTGCTCGAAGACGATCTCCTCCCCGCTCTCCGTGCGCACCCGCACGCGCGCCCGGGTCTCGCCGGGAATGGTGCGCCCCTGCAGGGTGCGGTGCAGGAGGACGTTCTGGAAGGGGCGGTCGGTGCGGAGTACGGCCTCCACCACCAGCACGTCGCCCGGCTCGGCGGTGGTCACCTCGGCCAGCTCGCACCCGGAGGCGGCGAGGGCGGAGGCCCCGAGGAGCAGGGCGGTGAGGGCTCGTCGCGACGGGCGCATCGGCGGGGAGGTGTGGGCGACCGGCGTGGCTCCGGGGGCGTCCCGGGCCGCCGGTGATACGCGCGGCGGCCCGGGAAGGTCCCCGGAGCGCGGGGCGAATGCAGGAGGGCCACCCGGCGCGCCGGG
>DASYWD010000566.1 GCA_035936415.1 Longimicrobiaceae bacterium | reverse complement strand
GCTCCACCCAGTAGGGCTGCCTCTCGAACGGGTAGGTGGGGAGGAGCGTCCGCCGGCGCCGCTCCCCGGCCGCGAAGCCGTCCCAGTCCACCTGGACGCCCGCGATCCACAACCGGCCCAGCGTCTCCAGGAGGTGCACCTGGTCCGACTTGCGCGTGTACGAGTGCCGCAGCGAGGCGAGGGTCGACGACTCCGCCGCGCCTGCGTGCAGTGCGAAGGTGCCGAGCGTGCGGCCCGGCCCCACCTCCAGCAGCACCCGGCTCCCGTCGCTGAGCAGCTCGGCCATTCCTTCGGCGAAGCGCACGGTGCGGCAGAGGTGCCGCGCCCAGTACTCGGGGTCGGTGGCCTCCTCCGCGCGGATCCACGTCCCCGTGACGTTGGAGACGAACGGCACCTCCGGCGGCGCCAGCCGCACGGCGCGCAGCCGCTCGGCCAGCCCCCCGGCCACCGGCTGCATCTCGGCGGAGTGGAAGGCGTGCTCGGCGTTCAGGCGGCGGCAGGCCACTCCCTCAGCCCGCAGCTCGGCCTCCAGCGCGTCCACGGCCTCGATGCGTCCCGAGACGGTGCACAGCCCCGGCGCGTTGTGCGCGGCCAGCGCGAGCCCGCCGCGCAGCCGCGGCTGGAGCTCCGCCGGGTCCGTCGGCACCGCGAGCATCGCCCCCGCGGGGAGCCCGGAGATCAGGCGGGCCCGGTGGGCGAGCAGCGCCAGGGCGTCCTCCAGGGTGAAGACGCCCGCCACCGTGGCGGCCACGTACTCGCCCAGCGAGTGGCCGATCATCGCCTCCGGCCGCACGCCCCAGCTCATCCAGAGCTGCGCCAGCGCGTACTCCACCACGAAGGTCGCCGGGTGCGCCGTGTCCGTCCGCCCCAGCGGGTCGCCGCTTCCCGCCGCGCCCCCGGCCAGCATGCCGCGCAGGTCGATCGATCCGTCCGCGCCTGCGTCCGTCCCGCCGCCCCCGGCGGTCTGCTCCGGGGCGGGATCGCCGGGGAAGAGCGCCTCGAGCACGTCGGACCCGTTGTGCGCGAACAGGATCTCGGCGCAGCGGTCCACCTCGCGCCGGAAGACCGGTTCGGCCTCGTACAGCCCGCGCGCCATCTGCACGTAGTGGTCGCCCACGCCCGGGAAGAGGAACACCACCGGGCGCTCGTCCCGCTCCTGCGCTCCTTCGAGCACCCGCCGCGCGTCACACGTCTCCAGCGCCGCGACGGCGTCCTCCCGGCCGCGGCACACCAGCACCCGGCGGTGGGCGAAGCGCCGCCTGCCCACGCGCAGCGTGTGCGCCACGTCGGCGAGCTTCTGCTCCGGGTGGGCGCGGAGGTGCTCCGCGAGCCGCCCGGTGGCCGCATCCAGGGCGCCGGGGGTGCGAGCGCTCAGGACCAGGAGCTGCCACGGCCGGGACGGGCCGGACGCCCGGACCGGCGGCGCCTCCTCCAGGACCACGTGCGCGTTGGTCCCGCCCATCCCGAACGAGCTGACCCCCGCCCGCCGGGGGGCGTCGTTGCGGGCCCAGGGCCGCAGCTCGGGGTTGACGTAGAAGGGCGAGCGGTCGAAGTCGATCCTCGGGTTCGGCGTGCGGAAGTACGGCGAGGGCGGGATCTCCCCGTTCTCCAGCGCCAGGGTCGCTTTGATGAGCCCCACCACCCCGGCCGCCGCGTCCAGGTGCCCGATGCTGGACTTCACCGCGCCGAGCGCGCAGCTCCCCGGGGTCCCCCGACCGAAGACGGCGGCCAGCGCCGCCACCTCGATGGGGTCGCCCACCTCGGTCCCGGAGCCGTGCGTCTCCACGTACGAGATCTCCGCCGGGTCCACCCCCGCCGCCGCCAGCGCCTCTGCGATCACGGCCGCCTGACCCTCCCAGGCCGGCGCCGTGAAGCCCATCTTCTCGTCACCGTCGTTGTTGACGGCCGAGCCGCGGATCACGGCGTGGACGTGGTCCCCGTCCGCCAGCGCGTCCTCCAGCCGCTTCAGCACCACTACCCCCGCCCCGCTCCCCCCCACCGAGCCGCGCGCCGCGGCGTCGAAGGGGGTGCACTCCCCCGTCGGCGACAGGATCCCTCCCGGCTGGTAGCGGTAGCCGCGGTGCTGCGGCACGGCGATCCGCACTCCGCCCGCCAGCGCCACGTCCGTCTCTCCCCACAGCAGGCTCCGGCACGCGAGGTGGACGGCCACCAGCGACGAGGAGCAGGCCGTCTGCACGTTCATGCTGGGGCCCTTCAACCCCAGCTTGTGTGAGGTCAGCGTCGCCACGGACGTGCCGTTCGACAGCAGCACCTGCGTCGTACCGACCGCCCGGGCCAGCGTCCGCTGCGAGAGCACGTCCAGCACGTAGCGGTTCTCCCCCCTGGAGGCGAAGACCCCCATGCGCCCGCCGTACCCCCGGGACGCGTAGCCCGCGCGCTCCAGCGCCTCCCACGCGCACTCCAGGAACACGCGCTGCTGCGGGTTCATCACCATCGCTTCGCGAGGGGTGAAGCCGAAGAAGGAGGCGTCGAACAGCTCCGCGCCCTCCAGCACCCCGGAGACGGGGACGTAGCCGGGCGAGCGGAACTCGCGGGGCGAGACTCCGGCCGCGGCCAGCTCCTCCTCCGTGAGGCGGCGGAGGGAGCAGACGCCGGAGCGGAGGTTGCGCCAGAACTCGTCGAGGTCGCGCGCGCCCGGGAAGCGCCCCGCCATCCCGATGATGGCCACTTCGTTTCCGCCGGGAGCTCGCATCGGGCCCTTCCTGATCGGTGCGTGTCGGGTGGCCCCGGCGTCGCGCGGGGGCCGGGGGCCGGGGCCCGTGAGGTCCGCATCGGCGCGGGCGGGGTCCGGCCGGGGTCCCGGCGTGTCCGCCGGCTCCGGGA
>DASYWD010000565.1 GCA_035936415.1 Longimicrobiaceae bacterium | reverse complement strand
CGCCCGCGGCGCCCGCGCCGGGCGCGGTCTCCTCGTAGCGGCGGGCCAGGAGCACCAGCCGGTCCTCCGCCTCCAGGACCCAGTCCGCGGGCGGGTTCAGCACCGGCGAGAAGGAGGCCCCGTGCCGCCGCACCGCGCCCAGGAGCACCGCCTCCGGGAAGCGGGGGGCGAGGCCGCGCAGCGCCGCCCCCGCCAGCTCCGGGCAGTGCCGGACGTAGACCGCGTTGCCGCGGGCGTGCGTCAGGAGCTCCCCGTAGACCCCGGAAAGCCCGCGGTGGCGGACGTTCTGGGCGATCAGGCGGCTGATGATGGCGTCGCTGGCGAGCAGCTCGATGGGCCCGCCGTACGCCGCCCGCGCGATGTGGATCTTGCTGGCGTCGAAGATCTCGGCCACCACCGGCGGGAGCGGCTCCCCGTCGCGGGCCACGGGGTGGTTCGCCATGGAGAGGAGCGTCTTGATCACTACCGTGTCGCTCCCCGCGCCGCCCCGCCGGAAGTCGCCGGCCGGGAGGAGCACCGCCGCGGCGTTCGCGAAGTCCACGCGGCGCAGGTGCTCCTGGCGCAACGGCGAGCCGGAGCGGAGCACCACCTGCCGCTCGTCCCACAGGGCGCCGAGCCGCTCCCGCATCTCCCGCACGAGCGGGACGCGCACATGGTCGGCGAGGATGGCGACGCGCAGACCGCGGGTGCCGTGGCTGCGCAGGAACCGCTTCAGGCGCCCCTCGGAGAGGATCAGCTCCCGCACCACCGCCGCCGTCCGGTTGGTCCACCCCAGCACCACGACGTGGTTGCGCAGCGAGACGGGGGTGTGCCCCTCCTCCAGCTCCTGGATGGTCTGGTTCAGCCACTGCGTCAGGATCGCGATCAGCGCGCCGACGAAGATCACGAAGCCGACCACCGTCAGGACGGTGGAGATCACACGCAGGACCGTTCCCTCGTCGTCCCCCAGGTAGCCGGGGTCGGTCAACCGGAGGAAGGCCCACCAGATCGCCTCCGCCGGCGTGCCGAAGGCGCCGGTGGCGGCGAACGCCAGCAGCCCCGCCACCAGGGCGAGCAGCCCCAGGACCGCGGCCACCACCAGCAGGCGGTAGCGCGTGCCGCGGAGCATGAGCCGCTCCACCTGGAACTTGGCGCGGTTGACGACGCGGCGCGGCATGGACGGAGCGCGACGGGAAGCGGAGGGCTCGCCCCGTCAGCCGCGCCGGCTCGCGCGGGCGGCTACGTAGGCGCGCGTCTCCGCGGCGACGACGCCGGAAAGGAGGAGGAGCCCCACCAGGTTGGGGAACGCCATCATCCCGTTCATCACGTCGGCGAAGGTCCACACCACCTCGAACCCGCCCCGCTCGGAGAGGGTGAGCACCCAGGCGCCCACGAAGGAGGCCAGGACGAAGGCGATGCGGTAGGGGATCACCGCGCGCACGCCGAGCAGGTACTCCAGCGCCTTCTCGCCGTAGTAGGACCACCCCAGGATGGTGGAGAAGGCGAAGAGCGCCAGCCCCACGGCCACGATCCCCCCGCCCCAGGTGCCCGGGAGCCCGGTGCTGAACGCCTTGGCGGTGAGCGGCGCCCCGATGTAGGCGGCGCCCGTCGCCGGGTCCACCTGCGTCCACGCGCCGGTGGCGATGATGGCGAAGCCGGTGAGCGAGCAGACCACGATGGTGTCGATGAAGGTCTGCGTCATGGAGACCAGCGCCTGCGTGACCGGGCTGCGCGTCTGCGCCGCCGCCGCGGCGATTCCGCCCGTCCCCAGCCCGGACTCGTTGGAGAAGACCCCGCGCGACACCCCCATCCGGATCGCCATCATCAGCGTCGCCCCGGCGAACCCACCCACCGCCGCCGAGGGCCTGAAGGCGTCGCGGAGCACGTAGACGAAGATGTCGTCCAGCCCGCGCCAGTTGACCGCCAGCACCACCAGCGCTCCCAGCATGTACGCGACGATCATCACCGGGACGAAGAAGCCTGTGAAGCGGCCGATGGAGCGGATGCCGCCCAGGATGACCGCCCCGGCGAGCACCGCGATCACCACGCCGGTCCAGACCGGGTCGATGCCGAACGAGCTTCGCAGCGCATCGGCCACCGAGTTGGACTGCACCATGTTCCCGATCCCGAAGGCGGCGATGGCCGCGAAGAGCGCGAACAGGAACCCCAGCGCGCGCCCGAGCCCGCCCCCCACCCCGCGGGACAGGTAGTACATGGGCCCGCCGCTCATCTGCCCGCGCTCGTCGGTCACCCGGTAGCGCACCGAGAGCACCGCCTCGGCGTACTTGGTCGCCATCCCCACCAGCCCGGTGATCCACATCCAGAACAGGGCGCCGGGGCCGCCGGTGGCGATGGCCGCCGCCACCCCGGCGATGTTCCCCGTCCCCACCGTGGCGGCCAGCGCGGTCATCAGGGCCTGGAAGTGCGAGATGTCCCCCTCCGCGCCCTCCTCCCGCCGCTGCACGAAGGCCAGCCAGAGCGAGTGCCCCAGCTCCCGGAACTGCAGGCCGCGGAGGAGGAGGGTCAGGTAGAGGCCGGTCCCCACCAGCAGCACCAGCAGGGGCCACCCCCACACCCAGTTGCTGGCGAACCCCAGGTACTCGTGCGTTACGTCCACCCAGCCCTGCGGTGCCTGCTCCATGGAAGGTCTCCGGGATCGGGGGCAGCCTGCGCGAGACGGACCCGCGCGCGGCGGGTCCACGGGGTAGAAGAACGCCGGGAAGGCGCGTCCGCAAGCCGGCGGGTGCCGGAACGGACGAGCGGGGCCACCGCGCCCGCGGTGGCCCCGCCCACTCCGCCCGGAGGCGGCACCCTCTCCGTCGCCCTTATACGGTCGCCGCGAGCTCCCCTTCCAGCGCCTCCCAGTCCTCCATCAGGCGCTCCACCCGGGCCTGCAGCCGCACCCGCTCGTCCTGCAGCTCCTTCACCTGGGCAGCCGCGGTGCTGGTGAAGTACCCGGGGCGGGCGAAGATCCGGTCGATCTCGGCGATGCGGGCCTCCGCCGTCTCGATCTCCCCGGTGATCTCGTCGCGGCGCCGCTCCATCTTGCCGCGCCCGGGAGCGGGCGCGGCCTTCACGGCGGCCCGGGGCGCGGGCTCGGCGGGGCGCCTGCCGTTCTCCGACGGCGCCCTGGCCTTCTTCTCCTCCCGCCGCGCCTTCAGCACCACGGTGTCCGCGTCCAGGTGGTCGTCGCCGCAGGCGTGGACGTACTCCTCGTAGGTGCCGTGGTAGTCGCGGATCCCCCCGGGGCTGATCTCCAGCACGCGCGTGGCGAGCTGGCCCACGAACCAGCGGTCGTGCGACACCAGGATCAGCGTCCCCTCGTAGCCCCGCAGCCCCGCCACCAGCGCCTCGATGGACTCCAGGTCCAGGTGGTTGGTGGGCTCGTCCAGCACCAGCACGTTGGGCTGCTCCAGCGCCAGCCGGCTGAACACCAGCCGCGCGGCCTCGCCGCCGGAGAGGGCGGAGAGGCGCTTCTCGCCGTCGGCCCCGGAGAAGAGCATCAGCCCCAGGTGCCCGCGCACGAAGCCCCGGTCCTTCCCCGGGCAGAAGTCCCAGAGCCACTCCTCCGCCGTGCGGTCGGAGTCGTCGAGCTGCTCGTGGTGGTCCTGGGCGAAGTAGCCGGGGTGGGTCTCGTACCCCCACTCCACCTCGCCCGCGTCCGGCTGCAGCTCGCCCACGACGATCTTGAGCAGCGTGGACTTGCCGATCCCGTTGGGGCCCATGATCACCAGCCGGTCGCCCCGCTTCACCTGCAGGTCCACGCCGGGGAGCACCTCCTTGTCGCCGAACGCCTTCCGGATCCCCTTGATGCGCAGGACCTCCTTGCCGCTCTCGCGCCGCTGCGCGAAGCGGAACTTGGGGTAGCGGCGGGAGCTGCCGGGGAGCTCCTCCAGGTCCTCCTGCTTCCGCTCGATCATCCGCAGCTTGCTCTGCGCCTGCCGCGCCTTGCTCGCCTTGGCCTTGAACTTGTCGACGAACTTCTGGTGGTGCGCGATCTCCTTCTGCCGCCCCTCGATCTCCTTCTCGCGCCGCTCCCGGTCCTCCACCTTCTGCTCCAGGAACGAGGTGTAGTTGCCCCGGTAGAGCGTGACCGTCTGGTAGTCCACGTCCAGGATGTACGTGGACACGTTGTCCAGGAAGCGGTGGTCGTGCGAGATCACCGCCACCGGGCCCTCGTAGTCGTGGAGGAACTTCTCCAGCCAGCGGATGGAGAGGATGTCCAGGTGGTTCGTGGGCTCGTCCAGGAGCAGCACGTCGGGGTTCCCCGCCAGCACCTGCGCCAGGAGCACCCGCAGCTTGAAGCCGCCGGACAGGGTCGAGAGCGGCTGGTGGTGCACTTCCGCCGGGAGGCCCAGCCCCTCCAGGATGGTGGCGGCGCGCGCCTCGGCGGTGTACCCGTCGTGCCGCTGCACCGTCTCCTCCAGCTCGGAGAAGCGGTCCGCGTCGAAGTGCTCGTGGGCCCGGGCGAGGAGCGCCTCCTTCTCGACCATGGCGTTCCAGAGCTCCGGGTTCCCCATGAGGGCCACGCCCAGGACCGTCTGGTCCTCGTAGAGGAACTGGTCCTGGCGCAGCACCCCCAGCCGGAGCGACTTGGGGACGGAGACGGTGCCGCCGCTGGCCGGGACGTCGCCCGTGAGGACGCCCAGGAGCGTGGTCTTGCCGGACCCGTTGGCGCCGACGATGCCGTAGCGCTCGCCCGGGTTGAGCTGGAACGAGGCGTCGGCGAAGAGGATGCGGTCGCCGAAGGCCTTTTCGAGGTTGGATACGGAGATCATCCGTGGAATATAACGAAAACTCGCCCGTTTCGCGCCTCCCCCGCGACACCTGGCGTGGACCTTGCCGGCCCGAGCCGCCCCGTCGAGTGGCGCCGGACCGGCCTTCCGAGCCCCGCGGCGCGGAGAGAAGAGCACCGCCACCGCGACCATCCAGCGCCGAGGAGAAGGAAGATGACGATCCAGGACGATGGAGTGGGCGGCACCGGGCGCACCCTGCGCGTGCCGGCGGGCGGACGCTCGCTGCACCTGCGGGAGTGGGGCGACCCCGCGAGCGAGGCCGTGCTCCTGCTGCACGGGATCCCCACCAACGGCCTGCTCTGGACCGACGTGGCCCCGCGGCTCGCCGCGCGCGCCCGCGTGCTCGCCCCCGACCTGCTCGGCTACGGCCGGTCGGACGCGCCCGGGGGGCAGCCCGTGGACATCACCGCGCAGGCGGGGTACGTGGTGGAGCTGCTGGACGCGCTCGGGATCGGCCGCGCGACGGTGGTGGGCCACGACATCGGCGGCGGGGTGGCGCAGATCCTGGCGGTGCGGCACCCGGAGCGGGTGGCGCGGCTGGGGCTCGTGGACTCGGTCTGCTACGACTCGTGGCCCATCCCGGAGATGAAGGCGATCCAGGCCGCCGCGCCGGTCGTGGAGCACATGCCTGCGGGGCTCACCACCAAGGGGCTCAAGCTGGGGCTCCGGCGCGGGTTCGTGGACCAGGCGCGGGCGGAGAGCTTCCTCGACGGCTTCCTGGAGCCCTTCTCCACCCCGGAGGGGCTCGACGTCTTCGTGGAGCACGCGCGGTCGCTGGACTCCCGGCACACGGAGGAGATCGCGCCGATGCTGCCGGGGCTGTCCATTCCCGCCGCCGTGGTGTGGGGGCGCCAGGACCCGTTCCAGAAGCCGGAGTACGCCGAGCGCCTGGCCGCCGACATCCCGGGGGCGGAGCTCACCTGGATCGCGGAGGCGAGCCACTTCTCGCCCGCGGACGCGCCCGAGCCGGTCGCCGAAGCCCTCCTGCGGCTGCTGGCGCGCCCGCTGCGGGCGGGCGCCGCGGCCTGAGCCCGGTCGGCCCGCAGGGGACGCGCTCAGGCAGCCGCTGAGCGGCTGGCGAGTGCCTCCAGCTCCCCGACCGCATCGTCCCGCCGCACCTCCTCGGCGATGGTCCGCGAGATGGCCGCCGCCCGCTCGCGGAACCCGGGCTCCTCCAAGACCCTGACGAGGGCCTTCCGGAGCGCGGGCACGCCGGCCCGGGGCGAGAGCCGCACCCCTGCTCCCCGGTGCACCACCCGCGCGGCGATGTCGGGCTGGTCCCGGCCCATGGGGAGGCAGAGGAGCGGCACCCCGGCGGCGAGGGCCCGGATCACCGTGCCGTGGCCCGCATGCGTGACCACCGCGGATGCCTCACGGAACACGCGGGCGTGCGGAGCCGAGCGACGCACCACCACGTTCGCGGCGGCACGGATGGACTCCGGATCCACTGCCGGCCCCGTGGTCACCAGGGCCCGAACCGGCATGCCCGCGAGGGCGTCCACCACCCGCTGCAGGAGACCGGCCTGCCCCTGCGGCGTGGTGCTCAGGCTGACCACCACCAGCGGATCCGGGTGGTCCGACGGCCAGGGCGATTCCCAGGGACCGGTCCACGCGGGGTCCTCCACCTGGGGTCCCACGTAGCGGACGTTGGCGGGGAGCGCCGCGGCCTCGTAGTCGAAGGCGCGGCTCGTGAGGACCAGGGCGCGGTCCGCGCCTTCGATCGCCTGCCACAGGTCGCGGAGCGGTTCCAGGCCGAGCGCGGCGCGGGCCTGGTTGAGCACCGGAAGACCGGTGGCGAAGACCCGGAGGAAGAGCCGCCCGAAGAGCGCGTCCCGCACCCTCCCCAGGGGACCCCCCATCGGGAGGAAGCCGGGGCCGGGCGCCGGCATCCCCGGGGACGGGAACTGATAGACGGTGTGCACCATCAGCGCCACCGGCACACCCGCCCTCTCGGCACCGGAGGCCGCCCCCAGGAGGGTGTAGTCCACGGCGACCACGTCCGCGGCTTCCCGGCCGAGCTCCTCCAGCACGTCCTCCGCGTACCGGAGCGCGGGTCCGAACATGATCCGGTCGCGGAGCCGCGCGAACGCCTGCAGCGGGGTCCTCGCCTCCCAGTCCCGGATGATGTCGCTCTCCACGGTGCGGTCGTGCCGGTGGGGCGCCCGGGTGAACGGGAC
Organism: Longimicrobiaceae bacterium; assembly: GCA_035936415.1. Taxonomy (NCBI): domain Bacteria; kingdom Pseudomonadati; phylum Gemmatimonadota; class Longimicrobiia; order Longimicrobiales; family Longimicrobiaceae; species Longimicrobiaceae bacterium. The sequence continues at coordinate 7,248 of DASYWD010000565.1, read as the reverse complement.
GAAGGTGCACCCCGCGGCCTCCGCGTCTTCCCGGATGCACGGATCCGCCAGTACGCGCACCCGGTGCCCGCGCTGGAGGAGCTTCCGGGCGAGGGTGAGCTGCGGGGGGACGTTGCCGCCGCCCTCCCAGAGAACGAAGAGGTAGCGGCGCGGGACGGCGGCGGAGGTCCGGGACATGGTACGATCCTGGGCGACGCGGTGGAGCGGGGAGGGCGCCGAAGCGCCGGGGGATCAGTCGGACCGGGTGAGGCGCTCCAGCATCTCGCGCATGGCCCGGGCGGTCTCCGCCTCGGAAAGCCCCTGGTCGCGGCGCAGGAGCTTCCAGGTGGTCACGTCGGTGGCCGCCACGAGGAGCGCCAGGCGCCGCGGGTAGTCCGGAGCATCCGGCTCCGGCAGCGCGCCGGCGAAGGTGCGTACGATCCAGCCCCGGTGGAACTCCTTCCCGTAGCGGAGCGCCTCCTTCACGGCCGGGATCCGGTCCTCCACGGCCAGCAGGCGGGTGGTCGCGTCGCCGTCCTGCTCGTAGTGCGGGATCAGCGCGCGCACCACCCCGTCGATGTCGCCGGGGGGAACGGCCACGCGCATCGCCTCGATCGCGGGCGTGACGTATTCGCCCACCGCCCGGAGGAGCCCCTCCTTGGAGCCGAAGCGCCGGATCACCGTCTGGAGCGAGACCCCCGCGATCCCGGCGATCTCCTGGAGCGTGATCTCGTCGTAGAACCGCTCCCGGGAGAGCGAGAGCGTCGCTTCCAGGATCCGCACGCGCGTCTCCTCGGCGGCTCGCGCGCGCGCCTGCATCCGATACGGACGACGCTCCTCGGCCCCTTTCATATTAGCAACTATAACGCGAAATGCGCCGGCGTCAAGAGCGCCGGTACGGACTCCCATGCAGCGGTGGCTCGCCGGGTCTGCCACCCTTGCAGTTCCCGCGGTCGCTTCGGCAAGCCGGGGCGTCGTTCCGGCAGGGTAGCACGCCCGCAAACTGGTACGCTGGTTGCATTTACGGCACGCGCTCCCGCGGAAAGGGCCGCGGATCTGTCACAGTTGCTTTGCTTACAGAGGAGGTAACCATGGCAATCACTCCCTATCGTCCCGCCACCGACCTGTTCCGTCCGATGCTCGAGGACTTCCTTGGCCCGATGCAGGGCCGGGGCGGACGGATGGGCGACATGCTCCGGATCCCGGAGGCCGACGTGGTGGAGACGGAGAACGAGATCCGGGTGGTGGTGGAGCTCCCGGGGATCAAGGCGGACGACGTGAGCGTCGACATGGAGAACAACGTCCTCACCATCAGCGGTGAGAAGCGCGAGGCGCGCACCGAGGGCGACGAGCGCGACACCTGGCACCTCTCGGAGCGCCGCTACGGCAAGTTCAGCCGCAGCTTCGTCCTGCCCCGCGAGGTGGAGCAGGAGCGCATCGAGGCCCGCTTCGAGGGCGGAGTGCTGAACGTCACCATCCCCAAGAGCGAGAAGGCCAAGCGCCGCCGGATCCAGGTCCAGGACGGCGGCGGGCAGCAGCGGGTCGAGGCGAACACCGGCGGGAACCGGTAGCTCCCACCCGGGTCGCCACCCAGCGGGAGGAGCCGGAGGCGCACGCCTCCGGCTCCTCCATCTCGCGATGACGATCAGCCACGTGAGGGAAGTACGCTCGTGGGAACGCTCGCGCTGGGCTCCCTGGGTCTGCTTCTGTTCTTCGGGAGCCCGCTCTTCGCCCGCAACGCGGGGCGGTGGATGGGGGAGATCCCCGATCCGGTGGGAGCCGCGCGCGTGCTCCAGGGGATCGGGGTCGCCCTGATGGCGACGGCGCTCCTCGTCCGTCCGCACGACCCGGCCACGGCCGCGTTCCCGCCCTCCCCGGACGACATCGGGCGGGCGGAGGTGCGGTACGTCGCGGGCGGGAGCGTGCGGGAGGCCGCGCTCCGCGAGCTGGGGCGCCCCGTCACGATCCCGGGGGCGGTCGCGCGGCCCGTCGATTGAGCTGGCAGTCACTCCAGGAGGATGGCATGCAGAACTCGAACGACACGCAGGAACAGTCGATCTGCTCGATGTACCGGGACGGCGTGAGCCTGCCGACGCTGGAAAGGGCGTTCGGGATGGGCACGGAGGAGATCATCCGGGTGCTGCACCGCCACGGAGCCGTTCAGCAGGAGCCGGGGGAGGGGTGGGACGAGTTCGTGGACCGGATCCGCGACGACGTCAAGCACCAGGCGGCGTGAAGGCACCTGCGGGAATCAAGAATCGCCCCCGGCCATGCGGACCGGGGGCGATTCTCGTCCGCGTGGCAGCGCCTGGGCCCGCTCCGACCGGGGCGACCCGGCCGCGGGTACCCTTCCCCGCCCCGCCGGGCCCCGAAGCTGCATCGCGGTCGAGCCGCGCCGATCCGCAGCCTTCACGCCAGCGACCATGGAACTGGGCATCTACACCTTCGCCGAAGCGACCCCGGACCCCGTGACCGGCCGTACCGTGAGCCCCGCGCAGCGCCTGCGCGACCTGATGGAGGAGGTCGAGCTGGCCGACCAGGTGGGGCTGGACGTCTTCGGCGTCGGGGAGCACCACCGCCCCGAGTACGTGGCCTCCGCCCCGGCAGTGGTGCTCGCCGCGGCAGCGGAGCGCACGAAGCGCATCCGGCTCACGAGCGCGGTCACGGTGCTCAGCTCCGACGACCCGGTGCGCGTCTTCCAGGACTTCGCCACAGTGGACCTGCTCTCCGGCGGACGCGCGGAGATCATGGCCGGCCGGGGGTCGTTCATCGAGTCGTTCCCCCTCTTCGGCTACGACCTGGAGGACTACGACACCCTCTTCGCGGAGAAGCTGGAGCTGCTCCTGGAGCTGCGCGAGAGCGAGCGCGTCACCTGGTCGGGCACGCACCGGGCGCCGCTGAACGGCCTCGCCGTCTACCCCCGCCCCGTGCAGCAGCCCCTCCCCGTCTGGATCGCGGTGGGGGGCACCCCCGCGTCCGTGGCGCGGGCGGGCGCGCTGGGGCTCCCGCTGGCGCTCGCCATCATCGGCGGCGTGCCGGAGCAGTTCGCGCCCTTCGCGGAGCTGCACCGCCGGGCCGCGCGGCAGGGAGGCCACACGCCCCCGCCGCTCAGCATCAACTCGCACGGCTACCTCGCGCCCACCTCGCAGGAGGCCGCCGACGACGCGTTCCCGGCCTTCGCGGCCACCATGGACCGCATCGGCCGGGAGCGCGGCTGGCCGCCTATGAGCCGGGAGCAGTTCGAGGGGTCGCGCACGCTGCGGGGCGCGAACTTCGTGGGGAGCCCGGAGGAAGTGGTCGAGAAGATCCTCTTCCAGCACGAGATCTTCGGGCACCAGCGCTTCCTCCTCCAGTTCAGCGTCGGGACCCTGCCACACGAGAAGGTGATGCGCTCCATCGAGCTCTTCGGGACCCGGGTCGCCCCCGTCGTCCGGCGCGAGACGGCGAGGGGGCGCGCCCGGTCGCCTCAGGACACGGCGAGCAGCAGCAGGGCATAACTCACCGCCCCCGCGATGAAGGCCCAGGCGCGGCTCTGGCGCTCGGCGGGGAGCTCCTCCTTCAGCATGTTGAAGAGGACGCTCCCGGCGATGAAGGCCCGCAGGAGCGCGGGCCCGGTCTCCGGGAGCGTGGTCAGGTAGCCCGTCACCCACCCGCCGGCCACCGCCACCACCAGGACCCACCGCCCGACACGGTCGTACAGCTCCTTGTGGTCGGCGAAGAGCGCGTGGTCGTTCACCAGGAACTTGAGCACCATCGCGAGCGAGAAGAGCGCGAGGGGCACGACCCCGCGCTCCACCCGCCCCACCAGTGCGTAGCCGATCAGGAAGTTCAGGAAGGCGAACGACGCGGTCTGCACCCAGAACACCGCCGCCGAGGTCCGGTCCACGCCGTGGACGTCCCGCCCCACCTGCCGGGAGCGCTTCGCCAGGCGCTCCATCCCGTAGAAGAGCAGGACGCTCGCGAGGACGGCGAGGTACACGTGCTCACGAAGGAAGGAGAGGCCCTCGGCCTCGGCCGCGCGCTCCAGCACCTCCTGGTCGATGCCCAGCCCCGGCAGCGTCCGGAGCACCGCCCAGCTCAGCGACATCCCCCCCGCGAAGGAAAGGAAGCGGCTGCGCGGGAGCTCCTGGAGGCGGCGGAGCAGCCGCGAAAGGACGTGCACCGCCGCGAGGAGGATGGCGGCGCCCAGGCTCAGCAGTGTCTCCGTCAAGGCGTTCCCCGGTGACCGGCTCCGTGGTGGCGGCCTCTCGGCCTGCCGGACCGGGGCTTGCAAGTCCGCGGCCGGACGTGGGCCGCGGCAGAGCGGAGGCCAATCCGGGAGGAGCACGCATGGATCCAGCGAGCGGGGGCGGAGCGCCGGAGGTGAACGCGGGGGTGCTGCTCGCCGTCTCGCCCGCGGCCTCTGCCGAGGCGCTCACGGCCTTCGCGCGCGCTCTGATGGAGGACGTCCGCCCGGAGATGGAGCGGGCGACGGGGGCGCGCTGGGTGTTCGACATGGTGGACTCCTACCAGCTCTCGGACGACGACGCGCGCCGCCCCTCGGACTTCCTGGACGAGGCGAGCCTGCACATGGTCGAGGGCCCCTACGACGTGCTCCTGGTGATCACGGACGTGGGCCTCGTGTCGCGTAAGCAGCGGGTGGTCCCCGGGCTCGCCTCCGAGATCAGCCGGATCGCCGTGCTCTCCACGCGCAAGCTGCTGGTCTCCCCGCGGGGGAGGCCGGTCCGCCGGCTGGACGAGGAGCCGGTCCGCCACAACGCGACCGCGCTGGGCCTGCACCTCCTGGGGCGCCTGCTCGGGCTCCCGCCCGGGAGGGAGGGCGGCGGCGTCATGGCCCCGTTCCGCTTCGAGGAGGAGGGGAGGGCGCCGCCGCGGTTCAGCCCCGGCGAGGAGGCGCGCCTCCGTGCGCGGGCCGCCCGGATCCCGGAGCGTACCGAGCCGGCGCACGGCGCGGCCTCGACCGTGGCGTTCCACCTCCGGAGCGCCGCCCGCCACCTGGGGCCGGTGCTCCGCCCGCTCTGGCGCAACCGCGCGCTCCTCCTGCCGCTCTCGCTCCCCGGCCTCGCCACCGCGGCGGTCGCGCCGGTCTTCATCCTGGTGTTCACGGCGGAGATCTGGGACGTCGGCCTCAACATGCCGCCCTCGACGGCCGCCACCTTCGCGGTGATCAGCATCCTGGCGGCGACGTGGTACCTGCTCCGGGTGCAGAACCTGTTCTTCCCGCAGAAGGAGCAGCGGATCCTCACCGAGCACCTCGCCGCGCTCAACGTCACGGTGCTGCTTACCATGCTGCTGGCGATGATCGGCCTCTTCCTGCTCGTCGGCCTGCTCATCCTCTTCATCCAGTTCTTCATCTTCCCCGCGGGGCTGATCGCCACCTGGCCCACCCTGGAGGACCCGCGCGTCACGCTCCTCGACCGGTTCGTCCTGGCCGCCTTCATCAGCACCAACGGCGTCCTCACCGGCGCCCTGGCGGGCGGCCTGGAGAGCCGCTCGCTGATCCGGCACCTCGCCCTCTTCGACGAAGTGTCGTAGATACCGGAGAGGGTGCCCGGGAGGCGGGGGGAGGCTCAGCAGGCGGTGCGTCTGTGTGAGCCCTCACCGCAATCACGTCTCGCCCGAGGGGCTGGGCGAGTGCTCTGGCGAGTCCCTTCGGGTGTCGCACCGCCGGAGGAGCCTCCCCCCGCCGACCCCACGCGGAAGCAAACGGGCCGCCACCGGAATCCCGGCGGCGGCCCGCACCTGCCACTCAGCAAGCCCGTCTACCGCTCCAGCGCCTCGGCGATCGGGATGATGGTGATGTCCTCCGCCCGCACCGGGATCGGGTAGGAGGCGATCTCCCGGTCCTCCGCCAGCAGCTCGGGCGAGCGCTCGCCCGCGTAGGTGATCGGGGTCGCGGCCCCGGACAGGAGCTTCCGCTTCAGCCCCTCGGCGTCGGAGGTGATGATGACGACGTGGTAGCCGCCCCCGTGGCTCAGGTGCCGCTTCACCGCCGTGTTCACCTGCTCCGGCGTGAGCGAGGCCAGGGCGGGGCGGATGCTGGACAGGAAGCCGGGGTCCGGGATCCCGTAGAACGCATCGTCCACGTCGTAGCCCAGCCGCCGTCCGATGGTGTTCCCCCAGTTGACCACGTAGTTGCCGAGGAACTGCTTCGTCCGCGCCACCTCCGCGTCCGGGAGCCCTTCGGACGCGAGCCGGTCCATCTCCCGGAGCGCCGCCCGGGTCGCGAAGAGCGTCCGGTCGTGGAGGTTGCCGGGCGCGGTCATCGAGACCGGGCGGATCCACGCCTCGAACAGGTGGCTGCGCCGGGCCACGTTGACCGGCGGGAGCTGGGTCGTGTAGCCGAGCGGGAACGCCTCGACGTAGGAGTAGTTCCCGTAGTTCATCCCCCGCTGCTCGCGGATCAGCTGGTACAGCCGCGCGAAGGAGTTCCGGTGCTCGCCCAGCCAGGAGTTCGCGAGCATCAGGGCCGGGAACTCCGGGTCCGAGCGGAGCACGGAGATGGGGAAGCCGATGGACACCGGCGAGGCGTCGGTCGGCTTCTCCACGAGGAGCACCTTCACCCGGTCGGGCCGGCTCGGCTGCGGCCGGGCCACGCGCGGCGCCTCCCCCGGCTTGAGGAGGGTATCGAAGTCGCCGCGGACCCGCTCGGCGAAGCCGTCGGGGAAGCCGCCGCCCAGGGCCACCACCACGTTCCCCGCCCGGTAGTGCGTGTCGTAGAACTGCCGCACGTCGTCGAGCGTGATGGAGCGGATCGACTGGACGTAGCCGTCCACCGGGTGCTCGTACGGCGTGCCGCGGTAGGCTTCCCGGTAGAGGAGCTCCTTGGTGAGCTCCTCGTCGCGCGAGAAGCGGCGCGCCCGCTCCGCGAAGTTGACGGTCTGCGTCTTCACCCGCTCGAAGTCCTCCTCCCGGAAGGCCGGGGCCGCGACCGCGTCCCGCAGCAGGGCGTAGAAGGCATCCAGGTTGTCGCGGTGCACGACCCCCCGGAAGACGGTCATCTCCTTGTCGGTGCTCGACCCGTAGGCGGTCGCCATGGGGTAGAGCTTCGAGCGGATCTCCTCGTACGAGTTGCTCGTGGTCGATCCGCCCGCCAGCAGCGAGGCGGTGAGCGCCGCGAGCCCCTCCTTCCCGGCCGGGTCGTGGGCCGACCCGGACTGCACCCAGACGTTGAAGGCGATGAACGGCGATTCCGGCTCCCGGTTGACGATCAGGCGCTCGCCCACCACCCGGTTCGCAGGCGCCGGCCCGGCCGGCGCGGCCGTGCTC
>DASYWD010000564.1 GCA_035936415.1 Longimicrobiaceae bacterium | reverse complement strand
GTCCGGGCCGGAGGCGGGCCGGGCCGCCTGGGCGTGCGCCGCCGGCGCGGCGAGGAGGAGGAGGGCCAGGAGGGTCGCGGCGCGCATCAGGCGGCGGTGCGGCGCGGAGGGCGGATGGCGATCAGGCGGAGGAGCAGCTCCTCCAGCGCCTGGCGGTCGGAGAGCGAGGCCGACTTGAGCAGGCGGTCGGTGCGCAGCAGCTCGGCGAGGGCGGCGTCCACCTCCGGGAGCGTCCACCGCTTCGCCTGGGGCGCCACCTTTCGCGCGAGCCACTTCTGGTACGGCTTCAGCTCGCGCTCCAGCGCCCCCTGCCCCCCCGCGCAGACCAGCGCCACGCGGAGGAGCTGCTGCGCCATCCCGATCACCAGCCCCACTCCGTTCTCCCCGGCCTCCAGCAGGACGGGGAGGACGCGGAGCGCCTCGCCCAGGCGACGCTCGCCGACGAGGTCGAACCAGGCCCAGCGGTCGTAGCGGGGGACGTTGCCGCCCACGGCCCGCACGTCGTCCACGGTGATCCGGCCGCGCTCCTGCACGTAGCCGGCGAGCTTCGTCAGCTCGGAGGTCAGCATCCCCAGGCTGGTTCCCACCGCGGAGACGAGCGCCGTCGCCGCGTCGGGCTCCAGCTCCACGGAGTGCGCCGCGCGGGCGCGCTCGATCAGCCACCCGGGGGCGTCCAGCGGCTCCAGGGCCGGGAACTCCACGGAGGAGGCGCGCTTCTGCAGCTCGCTGTAGAACTTCGCCTTGGAGCCGGCGGGGATCGCCGCCGAGAGGACGAGCACGAGGCCGGGCGGCGGGGAGGCGACTGCCTCCTCGACCACCTCGCGCGCCTTGACGGAGAGCCCCTGCGCGGCGCGCACGACGACGACGCGCCACTCCGCCATCATGGGCGGGGTGGCGATCAGCGACGCCAGCTCGTCTGCGGCCACGTCGGAGCCGGAGACCTGGTCGAAGTTGAAGTCGCGGGTGGCGGGGTCCAGGTGCCGCTCCACGACGCGGGCGACGGCCTCCTCGCGGAGGTATTCCTCCTCGCCGTGGAAGAAGAACACACCGCCCCCGGCGCGGTCGCGCAGGGAGCGGAGGAGGGCGTCGTAGCTGGTCTGGGGCACGGCGTGGGCGGCGGTTCGTGCGGATGGGCGCGGCCCGGGGGCGGACCGCCGGGCCGTCTTCTGTCCCGGGGTGTCCCTCGCCCCGCCGCGGGCAGGGCTTCAGTCCGCCGCGAGCGAGTTGAACGCGACGGGGTTGCTCACGGGGACCCCGATGGGATAGTAGCGGAAGAGCAGGTGGTTGTCACGCGAGTGCAGCGCCTCCGGCTCCAGCTCCCGGTGCAGCACGGAGGTGTGCGCCAGGAGCGGCCCCGCCACCAGGAGCGTCGGGAGGTCGGAGTACGGCGCGCGAGCGGCCACCGGGGGAAGCTGGTGCAGCCCCCGGTCCGACTGGAGCACGGGGATCCACGCCGCCAGCGCCAGCGCCGCCGCGATCGGGAGCAGCGCCGACGTGGGGACGCCGGAGGAGCTCCGGGACGGGGCGCGCATCTCCTCGTCCACGTGGAAGATGCGGTGCTGCAGCCGGGCGGCGAAGTCGTCCGAGGGCTCCAGCTCCGGGAGGTCGCAGAAGATGCGGGCCCCGCGCTGCACCACCCGGTCGTAGCGCGCGCAGGAGGCACAGGCGTCCCGGTGCGCCTCGAACGCGCGACTCTCGTCCGGGGGCAGGAAGCCGTCCCGGAACTCGGAGTACTCTTCGAGGAAACGTTCGCAGTCCACCATGGCTCGTGTCACTTTAACGCGGGGTCGGGGCCGGCCACGGGTGCGGGCCGGCGAACCGTTCCCTTCTACGCGACAGGGCGGCGGGTGTTCCCGGGGGCGACGGGGTTTCTCGCCGGTGTGTCGCCCGCGTGTCCCGGCGACGCGGAGGCAGTGCCGGAATGCGAACGGGGCGCCCGGCCATCCGGGCGCCCCGTTCCAC
>DASYWD010000563.1 GCA_035936415.1 Longimicrobiaceae bacterium | reverse complement strand
GCGCAGGAGCGCCCCTCCGGCCCCATCCGCCGGCCCACCGTGTACGAGGACCTGCAGATGTTCAGCCAGGTCCTCAACCAGATCCGCGTGAACCACCCCGACTCCGTCGACACGCACGCGCTGTTCATGTCGGCGGTGCAGGGAATGATCGCCGCGGCGGACCCGCACTCGTACGTGCTCCCCGCCACCCGGCTGGTCCCGGAGGTGGCGAAGGCCTGGCGCGAGGGGAAGCTTCACCCCGTCCCGGTGCGCTTCGCCTTCGTGGGCGGCGCGCCGGTGGTGGTCGGCGTCGCCCCGGGCTCCTCTGCGGCCGGCGGCGACGTCCTCCCCGGCGACGAGCTCGTCGCGGCGGACGGCGTTCCCGTGGCGGCGGAGAGCGCCGAGGAGCTGGAGATCGCGCTGGCCGGCGCGCGCGGCACCACGGTGCGCCTCTCCCTGGAGCGGCGCCGGGTCGACGGGTCGGTGGCGCGGGTGGAGCGCACGGTGAAGCGGGAGCGCGCCGCGGACGAGACCGCCGTCCCCGCGGCGTTCATGCTGGACGCCCAGACGGGGTACGTGCGCATCACCTCCTTCGCGAGCACCAGGGTGGCCGACGACCTGCACCGCGCGGTGGTGGAGCTGGAGCGGGGCGGGATGCGCCGGCTGGTGCTGGACCTGCGCGACAACGGCGGGGGGAGCGTGGACGAGGCCGCCCAGGTGGCGGGCGAGTTCCTCCCCTCCGGGACCGTGGTCTACACCTCGGAGGGGCGGAAGCCGGAGGTGCGGAAGACCGGGAAGGTGGAGCGCTCCTTCTGGCGGAGCGAGCGCCGCTACCCCGTGGTGCTCCTGGTGAACGGGGGGAGCGCGAGCGCCTCCGAGCTGGTGGCCGGGGCGCTCCAGGACCACGACCGCGCGCTGGTGGTGGGCCGCACCACCTTCGGGAAGTCGCTGATGATGCAGGGCTTCCCGCTCACCGACGGCTCCGTGGTGATGCTGGTGGTGGGGCACCTGAAGACGCCGTGCGGGCGGGTGGTCCAGCGGCAGTACCGGCAGGTCACCCGCCGCGACTACTACCGCCTGGCCGGCGAGGCGCGCGACACGGTGGGGCGCCCCGCCTGCACCACGGCGGCGGGGCGGAGGGTGTACGGCGGGGGCGGGATCTACCCGGACGTGGTCCTCCCGGAGGCGGAGGCCGCGCCGCTCTGGCTGGCGCGGCTGCGCGAGGAGAGCCTGCCGCTGCAGTGGGTCGGCGGCTACGTGGGGACCGCCGGGCTCACCACCGCCGAAGCCCTGGCGGCGCGCCCGTCGCTCCCCGACGCGGCGCTGGCGGACTTCCGCGCCTTCGCGGCGCGGCAGGGCGTCACCGTTCCCGCCGGGCCCGAGGCGGACGCCCACCTGCAGCGCACCCTGGTGCAGGGCGTCGCCTGGGCGAAGTGGGGCGCGGCGGGATACTACCGCGTCGCCGCGGCCACCGACCCGGAGGTCGCCGCCGCCGTGCGCGAGCTCCCCCGCGCCGCGGCGCTCCCCGGGGTGCGGTAGGCCGGGAGCCTCTCGCGGTTCTTCCGACCTCAGATCGGACGCACGCAGAGGAAGCAGGGGAAGCAGAGGAAGAGCGAGAGCAGTCCTCTGCTTCCTCTGTGTGAGCCCATGCCGTTCCGCCCGGGTCAGCCCCCGAACTGCGCGAAGGTCACCGCGTTCCCGGCCGGCTCCCGCACGATCAGCTCGTCCGCGCCGTAGAAGGTCTTGCGGCGCGGCACCACCGGCTCGACCCCCTCCAGCGCCCGCTCCACCGCGTCCAGGTCGTCCACCTGGACGAAGAGCAGGCTCCCGCCCAGGGGCGTGTCCGCGAGCGGGGGGACGTCCTCCGCGACGCTCTCGCGCGTCTGGTACATGATCTCCACGCCGCCCTTCTGCAGGATGACGAAGCCAAGGCGGTCGCCCTGGGGGACCTCGGCGGTCACCTCGAACCCGAGCCGGTCGCGCCAGAAGGGGAGCGCGGGCTCGATGGCCTCCACGTACAGCACGGGGGTGAGCTTGTTCATGGTCGTCGGTCGGACGGGGTGAGGGGGGAGCGCGGCCTCCGCGGCCGGCCGGGCGGAAGATAGCACCCTCCCCGCGGCCGGCAACGGCCCCCCGGAACCGCCCGTTCGCCCCACCTTCTCCGGCGTCCGTCCCGGGGTCCTCGCCCGCGCCCCCGCCGCCGCGTAGCCTTCCGTCCCGGAAGGGGCCACGGACGGCCCCGCGGAACCGGCCACGGCGGAGGACGCATGCGGAGCACGGACACGGCACGTCGGCGGGGGATGCTGGGCTCGGGGGCGTAGGCTTCGCTCCCTCCCGCCGCGCCCCACGCCGCCATCTCGCGCCCGCGGCAGCGGCGTGGTAGGTTGGGCGCATGTCTCTCACCACACGCGTACTGCTGGGCCTCGTGGCCGGGCTGGGGATCGGGGCGTGGATCGCCGCCGCCGGGACCCCCGCCCTCCGCGAGGCCGCCCTGTGGGTGGAGCCGCTGGGGACGCTCTGGACCCGCGCCATCCAGATGACCGTCGTCCCCCTGGTGGTGTCGCTCCTCTTCGCGGGGGTGGCCGCCGGCGGGGCGGGGATCGGGCGGATCGGGGCGCGGGCCCTGGTGCTCTTCCTGGTGCTCCTCGCGGCCGCGGCGGCGCTCGCCCTGGCGCTGGCCCCGCCGCTCCTGGGGATGGTGGGGATCGACCCCGCCGCCGCGGCCGCCCTCCGCGGCGCCACCTCGCCCGTGGAGGCCGCGGTCCCCACCTTCGCGGAGTGGCTGGTGGGGCTGATCCCCTCCAACCCGGTGAGGGCGGCGGCGGACGGGGCCATGCTCCCGCTGATCTTCGCCACCCTCCTCTTCGCCGCGGCGGCGAGGCGGGCCGCGCCCGAGCGGCGCGACCTGCTGGTGCGCGTGGCCGAGGCGGTCTCGGACGCCACCCTGGTGCTGGTGCGCTGGATCCTGGCGCTGGCGCCGCTCGGGGTGTTCGCGCTGGCGCTCCCGCTGGCCGCGCGGCTGGGGATCGCCGCGCTGGGCGCGGTGGCCGCGTACGTGGGGCTGACGGTGGCGGCGTGCGTGCTGGTGATCGCCGCGCTCTACCCGCTGGCGGCGCTCGGCGGGCGGGTGCGGATCGGCGAGTTCGCGCGGGCGGCGGCCCCCGCGCAGGCGGTGGCCTTCTCCGCCCGCTCCTCGCTGGCCGCCCTCCCCCCCATGATCGAGGGGGCCCGCGCGCTCCGCCTCCCCCGCGAGATCGGCTCCTTCTTCCTCCCCCTCTCCGCCTCCGTGTTCCGGCTGGGCGGCGCCATCGCGCTCCCGGCCGGCGTGCTCTTCATCGCCCGCCTGTACGGCGTGGAGCTGGCCCCCGCGCAGCTGGTGACGGTGGGGATCTCGTCCATCCTGCTCACCTTCAGCGTCCCCGGGATCCCCGGCGGCTCCATCCTCATCATGGCCCCCATCCTCCTGGCCGTGGGCCTCCCCGTGGAGGGGATCGGGATCCTGCTGGGGGTGGACACCATCCCCGACATGTTCCGCACCACCACCAACGTCACCGGCCACATGGCCGCGGCGACGCTGCTGGGACGCCGCCGCGGGGCGGACGTCCCGGACGCGGCGGACGCCTGAGCGGCGGGGGCGGCATGGCGAGGCGGCCGAACGTGAGCGCGGGGCTCCTCCTCTTCCGGCGCGGGGCGCGGGGGCTGGAGCTGTTCCTGGCGCACCCGGGCGGTCCCTTCTGGAGCCGCAGGGACGCGGGGGCGTGGACGATCCCCAAGGGGGTGGTGGAGGAGGGCGAGGACCCGCTGGCCGCGGCACGGCGCGAGTTCCAGGAGGAGACGGGGATCGTGCCGGAGGGTCCCTTCCTCTCGCTGGGGAGCATTCGCCAGAAGGCGGGGAAGACGGTGCATGCCTGGGCGTGGGAGGGCGACGCGGAGGCGGAGCGCATCGTCAGCAACACCATGCGCACCGAGTGGCCGCGCGGCTCCGGGCGCTGGATCACCTACCCGGAGGTGGACCGCTGCGCCTGGTACGACCCGGAGGCCGCCCGCGCGAAGATCAACGCCGCGCAGGCGGAGCTGATCGACCGCCTGGAGGCGCTGCTCGCGGAGGGGTGAGATAGCAGATTTAGAGGCTTCGCGACGGGGGTTCGCATCATCACCCCCCGATCGGACTTGGTGGGGCGATTTAGATTTCCCTTTTGTTCTTGTGTGAACTGTCCGGATTCACCGGCGGGAGCTGCCTATCGAGTGGTGGCCCGGAATCGGCATGGTTGAAGGCCGTGTTCAATTTCCCGCGCAGGAGTAACGACCCGATGCAGATCAAGCTGTTGACGGATGCGCCCATCAACTCGGCTGAACAGGACCAGATTGGTGCTACTCGATTCGTGCGTCGGCTTCTGAAACCACTCGTAGATTGGCCGGGCGATGAAGGGTTCGTGCTGGGACTGTATGGGAGTTGGGGAAGTGGGAAGACCTCGATCCTCAATCTACTTGAGCAAGAGCTATCCCATTGGGAGGGCGAGACGCGCGTCCGCCGCGCCGTTCCGATCCCGTTTAATCCTTGGATATACTCGGACACGGAACCGCTTCTTCTGTCATTCTTCGGTACACTCTCTGCGCACACCGGTAAGGCTCCAGGGCTCACCGACAAGGAGCGCCGTCGTCTCGCATCCGCTCTGACCGGCATGGGACAGTTCATTGTCCCCTTTCTGGCCACCTATTCATCAGTGCCGTTTCTTGCCTCGCTTGGCAGTTCTGCGCTACGTCTGACGGTGAACAAACTACTTTCTACTGGAGAAGCCGAGTTTCGGCAGGCCCGGAAGGATGCTTCTGAAATACTGCGTAAACTGGGTAAGAAGGAAATCCCTAACCGGATAGTTGTTCTGATCGATGATCTCGACCGTGCGCAGGCGAATGAGATCTTGGCCGTCCTGCGGGTAGTCCGGTTGATCGCAGACTTGCCCAACATATCATATGTCCTCGCTATGGACCATGATCGAGTCCGTGAGGTCCTCACCGCCAACCGTAGCACCAGCTATGGCGCAGAGTTCTTGGATAAGATTGTCCAGGTGCCTGTGTCTGTACCCCCAATTCCGGCTTCGACCCTAGACCAGTTAGTAAAGGAGGCAGTCGCGAGTGCTCTCGATTCGGCCGGATACCCGACCGACCGCCTCTTCTCTGATCTGCATTGGCGGATCGTCGATTACGATGAGCATGGCATCCCCTACCGGTCGACGATCGGTGCTCGCATTCGTACCCTTCGAGATCGGGCGCGGCTCGTAAATAACTTGCATTTCATGCTCCTCACCGGTGATAAGAGGCTCGACATTCACGCGGCTGATGCAGTGCTTATTTCTTTTGTCCATACGTTCTATCCCGATGTATATCAGCGCGTACGGCGCAACAAACAGTTGCTTACAGGCGAAGGCGATCCGTTGCTCGCGATGCTGGGGGAGGAGGACTTTAAGTCTGCACGGAAGAGGGTCATTCGGCGGATTCTGGAAGGAGTGCCTGCTGCGCCGACCGACGTAGAGGACCATGGCGGTGAAGTAATTCCCGACGCGCATGCTGAATCCGATAGAAGTGTGCTTCATCAAATCCTGCTTCTCCTCTTTCCTAACCTGCGTGAGGCGGAGCGGCGGCGGGGCGATCAAAATCTTCGGCACCTCAACCGCATTGCAAGTCCTCACCGCTTCGATAGGTATTTTGAGTTAGAGCCTCCGCTCGGTGAAATTTCGGATGAGTATGTGGCTGAGTTCGCTCTTGCATTTGCTCGGGAACTGGATGCTGATGAGAGCACTCTCGTGGGAGACTCTTTGGTGAACTCGTTGAGAAGCCTCTCTGCTGAGGAGCGGAGCTCATTTCTAGATAAGTTTCTATTTCGGCTACCGGATGTCCTGGGCACGGCAGACACCAGCGACAGTACCCCTATGAGCGCCCGCGCGGAGTTAGCAACACGTAGGTTGATTAGCGAGAGGGATCTATTCTCACTCGAGGAGATTGAGAGCATTCTTCTGCAGATCGTATCGCGGGTTGCTGGGCCGAAATCGAGGGGCCTGTTCCATCTTGCTCGCGAGCATGTCAGGATTGTGAGGGCTGCGCTCGAATCCATCACTGATCCGAGTTGGGCGATGTTAGCTGGAGCCCACTTCCTGAAGGCCTCGGAGATGAGCGACGAGAAGGCAGCGACTGAGATCGCTGAGATTGCGTTGCGGCGCTTTCACCCATACATCGAGGCGCATCCGAACGTCTTTGCGGAGATGAATGCGAGAGAGGCATCTCATCTGCTTTGGCGTTGGCGTGATCTGCTTCGGCTGATCGGAAGAGACTTTAGCCCGATTCAACATTATCTGCGGAGAATCATCGCGGACGACCTGGCTTATCTCCCAGCGATAATCTCGCTTTTTGGGGCGCGAGGGAGTGACAACGTGCCGAGTCTTGATGTCCTTGAACCGGGAGAACTACGCGTATCGGCAGATTCGATCCTAGGTGCGGACTTCCTCGTAGAGCACTGCCTTTGGGCGAAGTCTCTCCCGAAAGGTAAAGGCCCCCAGGATCCCCATGGACTGATTGACCAGTGTATCCAACTCCTGCGAAGTAGCTCTGGGTCAGATACGGCCTGACGTTCCTGGTATGTGGCTCCCGCTTATACTTCCTTGCGGCGTGCTTATCCGTGTGGCCTGCCGAGCTGCTTCCGCCGCCCCACGTAGTTTGGTGGGCCTACCTCGCCCCCTACTTGCTCCTTGCAGGGGGTGCGGAGCAGGGATGCGCAGCAGCCTGCTTCGGTCTGTGATCCCGGCAGCGGGTCACGCATCCCGCGACGTTGCATCGCGGGGCTTGAAAACGGAGCTGAGACCGAGGAAACCGCCGCCGAATCCCATGAAGAGGAGGATGCGCCAGAGCATGGGGACGCGGCCGAGGTCCACGATCACGAGCTTCCCGACGGCGAGAGCAAGCGCGGAGAAGGCGACGAGCTGGAGGCCAACCATGGCGGCCCCGTCCCCGAGGCGCATGGAAAGCAGGATGAGGGCGGCGCCGTAGGCGCCCCAGGCGAGCGTCACCCACCCCGAGCCGCTGGAGAGGGGGCCGATCTCGGTGGCGAGCCAGAGGAGGAAGAGGGCGTGAGCGGCGATGCGGTACACCCAGGCCGTCTGCGGCGGCGCCGGGAGGAGGCCGGTGCGCGGCGCGGAGCGCCATCGGGTGGCCGCCAGCATCAGGACGATCTGGAGAATGTGTGCGAACGCGAGCGCATCGAAGGCCTCCTGCTGCCTCGCGAGACCGTCGGCGAGCAGGTAGAGGGTGAGTACGCCGAAGAGACTGTGCCCCACCCATTCCACGCCGGCCAGGCGGCGCCGGCTTCCGGCGTAGACGAAGAGGAGCGCCTCCAGGCTCAGCACCGCCGTCCGGAGCGCAGCGTCCTCCAGCACCAGAAAGGTACCGGTCGCGAGGAGGGTGGCCGCCACGGGACCCGCCGCGCGAGCGATGCGGTTGGGGGTGCGCGTGCCGCCCCATGCCAGAGAGGCGAAGAGGAGTGCCGCGAGGAGAAAGAGCCCGCCACTCTCCACCCGGCGCAGCTCCCACATCTCGGCGGTGAGGAAGAGCACGGCCGAGGTAATCCCTACACCGAGGACGCGGAGCTGCAGGGAGAGCGGGACCATCCCCCAGAAGCGCTGACCGCGGCGGTCGGCCCTCATGATGCCGCGCGCGAAGGGCAGGCCGGCGCCGAGCACCCAGATCAGGAGGAGCGACCCCTGCACGACCCAGCGCTCCTCGCCCGTCGCATGGTTGGCGGCGATGCTGAGTGCGGCCACCCCACCTACCGCATACGTCCAGAGAAGCGAGGGCCAGCCGCGGAGCCAGTAGAGAGCCCCCGACCAGACCACCACCAGGGCCCCGTACACGGAGAGCTCCACGACCGCTGTGCTCTCGCGGTGCAGCAGAAGAGGCGTGGCAAAGCCGCCCAGGGCGCCCAGGCTGGCCAGCGAGGGGTGGTCCTGCCGCCGCGCCAGCACCAGTCCCAGCGCCATCACACCCGCCATGTACGCGAACGCCGCCCCGTAGCTCACCAGCAGGTAGAGCTGGCTCGCCGCGAAGCCGGTGACGTAGAACACTGCCAGCGCCCCTGCCAGCAGGATCTGGCTGTAGCTGCGCCGTGTGCGCTGGAGCCGCAGCCCGACTCCGAGCAGCACGCCTCCGATCAGCAGTCCGATGGCTACCCGTACCACCGGCGTAATCCATCCCTGCTCGATACTGAAGTTGAACAGGTAGACGAGGCCGAGGAAGAGGAGCCCCAACCCCACCCTGCCCAGCCACTGCTCGCTCTGATGGGCCCACACCTCCGGCCGTGAGACGGGAGCCGGTGCCGCCGCAGCGGCCGGCACGGCCGGCGCGAGCGCGGGGGAGGCGGCGCCCGGCGCGGTCGCCGCCTCGATCCGGCGGACGGCCTGCTGGAGGTCCTCGACCGCCGCTTCCAGGCGCGACATGCGCGCTTCCAGGTCTGCCGGACGGGGATCGTTCATGGCGGGGACGGGGGCGCGGGGAAACGCGGGGTGTCCGAAAGGTAGCCCCGGCGGGGCTATCGCTCAAGCGCGCAGCGACTTCGGCGGCCCGCAGCGGCGGTTCCCGCGGACGGCGGAGCCGGAGCGTGCGGCGTCCCGGGGCGCGTGGTAGCTTGTGGATCGCGCCCGCCGTGGCGGTGCGCACCGGCGGGCGCAGGAGCGACGTGAACATTCCGGGAGCGGAGCGGCGGCATGAGCGTGAACGTGTACACCGGCAAGGCGGAGAAGACCGCGCCGCCCAGCGTCTCCTACGCCGACATCGGGCAGCGGGACGGCCCGCGCATGTACTTCGGCTCGGTGGACGGCTGGGTGGAGGTGAAGGGTGCGGGGACGTTCAAGGACGCTCCGGTGGAGGCGGCCGGGATCTTCACCACGGGGCAGTTCATCTGCATCGCCGTCACGCTGGTGGAGTGGATCGGGGTGTCGTGGAGGCGGGCCCGGATGGGCCACATCAACTCCGTGCAGGCCAGCCTGGTGGCGGACAACGCCAAGGGGTTCTTCACCGGGTACACGGATGTGGACGGGGCGAACCTGCGGGTGGTCATCGGCAGCAAGACCGGCCTGAGCATCGGCGTGCTCCTGGAGCGGCTCCGGCAGAACCTCCCGCAGCTCCGGGAGGAGCACGTGTGGCACTACCAGGTCAACACCGCGCAGGCGCTGGGGAGCGCCGTGAGCGCCGACGGCTTCTTCGGCGAGCCCCCGGCGTAGCGCGGGAGGGGGGCCGCGGACGATGCGCACGGCGCTGAACGCCCTCCCCGGCCTGTTCCGCTCCGCGTGCGCCTGCGCGCTGGCAGCCGGGGGCGCGTGGGTGACGCCCCGGCGCCGCGGGGGTGGGGACGCCCCGTGAGGCGTGTGCTCACCGCGCTGCTGCTCCTGGCCCTCCTCGCCGCGGGGGCGGTCCTCCTCTTCCCCGTGCTGCGCCGGGCGTGGGCCCTGGCCGAGCTCACCCGCAGGACGATGCCGGTGCCGCTCCCGGTTCCGGTGGAGGGGGTGCGGCCGGCGCAGCTCACGGACACCTGGGGCGCGGCGCGGAGCGGGGGGCGCCGCCACGAGGGGATCGACATCTTCGCCCCCTGCGGCACCCCCGTCCTCAGCGCCACCGAGGGGGTGGTGCTCACGGTGGGCGAGGACGCGCTGGGCGGGCAGGTGGTGCGCGTGTTCGGCCCCGGCGGGCACGCGCACTACTACGCGCACCTGGGCCGCTTCGGCGACCTCCGCGAGGGGGACAGGGTGCAGCCGGGCGACACCCTGGGCTACGTGGGCGACACCGGCAACGCGCGGGGGACGCCCTGTCACCTGCACTACGGGATCTACGCGAGGGGAGGGGGAGCCCGCAATCCGTACCCGCTGCTGGCCGGGCCGGACTCCGCGGGCAGCCGGACTTCGGCGCGGCCGCACGGGGTCCGTGCGGCCTTCACGGGGAGAGGAGGGCCTTCATGGCGGTGAGCCGCGAGTTCCGCGACTACGTGCTGGAGCAGCTCGGCCGGGTGGCGCCGGTGACCTCCCGGGCCATGTTCGGGGGCGTCGGCATCTACTCGGAGGGGGTGTTCTTCGCGCTGATGGACGACGACCTGGTCTACTTCAAGACCGACGACACCAACCGGCCCGACTTCGAGCGGGCGGGGAAGGGGCCGTTCCGCCCCTTCGGGGAGGAGGCGAAGCCCATGCGGTACCACGAGCTCCCCGGCGAGCTGCTGGAGGACCCGGACCAGCTGCGGCCCTGGATGGAGAAGGCCCTCGCGGTGGCGCGGAGCGCGCGGAAGCGGAAGTAGCCCCGCTCCCGCCGCTCCTCCGGGGCTACCAGGTCTCGCCGCGGTCGCGCATCCGCACCAGCTCGGATACCGTGCGGCGGGTGCCGGCGCGCGTGTTCACCCGGCGGGCGAAGTCCGGCGTGACGCCGTGGTCACGCATCCGGACCAGCTGCGAGGGGGTAAGCCCCTCGTAGCCCAGCTCCCGCATCTCTGCGATGAAACGGGGGGTGACGCCGTGGTCGCGGAGCCGCACCAGCTCGTCGGCGGGGAGGTCGCGGTAGCCGTGGGAGGCCAGGCCGCGCACGAACTCGGCGTTCACCCCGTGGTCCTTCATCCGCACCAGCTCGGCCAGCGACCCCACGCGGTACCCCAGCTCGCCCATGGAGCGGAGGTAGTCCAGCCTCGCCCCGTGCTGCCCCGCGCGCACCAGCTCCGCGACGTCCGGGCGGGCATAGCCCTGCGAGGCTAGCTCGTCCACGAACGCCAGGCCGACGTCGTGCAGCGCCAGCGAGAACTGCTGCGCGGCGGTGGGGCGCCCGATCCCGCGGCGGTCCAGCCCGGCGGCGAAGCGCGCGTCCGCGGCGAAGTCGCACTGGCCGGAGCCGCGCCCGTCGCGCAGCGACCCCTCGCAGTCGAAGACGCCCGCCTCCCGGCGGAGCCGGAACCGCACCGGCGTCCCGGCGGAGGACGAGAGCTGCGCCGCGGTGAGTCCTTCCAGCTCCCGGAGCGGCACGGGGCGGCTGGTCGTCCCGGTGCCCCCGCGCGACGTCTCGTAGCGCAGTGCCAGCTGGACGGCCTCCGGCCGGGCTTCCAGGCGGTGGATGGACCACTCCAGGGCGGGGGGCGCCGCCTGCGCCGGCACGGGGAGTGGGGCGAGCGAGCAGAGCAGCGTGGCGAGCACGGGGGTGGCGGTGATCCGGTTCATCGGGTGGGGCTCCGGTTGAGGTCTCGTCCGTTCACGGGGTTGGATACCTCGCCCGCGCCGGAGGTTGGAAGCGCGCGCCCGTCGGCCCCGGCGGTCCCCCGCGCCGCGTGCTGCCGCTGCGGCGCGTGCTCCGCTTTTTGCGGGAGGGCGGGCGCGGGCGCGGCGGGGGATGGATCTCCCGAGCCGGGTCCGCGGTACATGCGTGGCGGGGCGCCCGGGCGCGCCCGTTCTTCCCGACCCGAAGGAGCTACCCGATGCGGAACCGTTTCTTTCCCGGCCTGTTCGCGCTCGCCCTGGGCGCGTGCGCCCCGGCGCAGACCGTCGGCGGGCCGCCGACCGCCCCCGCTGCGCCCGTGCCGGCCCCCACCGCGCCGGTGGTGGAGCCGGACGAGGCGCTCGGCCTCCCCGCCGCGAGCTGGTGGCTCCAGGACCGGGCGGGCGGTCCCTACCCCGGCACCGGCGCCGAGCGCGCTTATCGCGAGCTGCTGGCCGGGAAGGAGCCGCGGCAGCCGGTGGTGGTCGCCATCCTGGACACCGGGGTGGACCCGGAGCACGAGGACCTGCGCAACGTGATGTGGAAGAACCCGCGCGAGGTCCCCGGCAACGGGATCGACGACGACGGCAACGGCTACGTGGACGACGTGCACGGCTGGAACTTCATCGGCGGGTCCGACGGGCGGAACGTGCACCAGGACACCTACGAGGCGGCGCGCATCTACGCCTCGCTGCGCCGCTACGAGGGCGCCCGCCCGGACACCCTCTCCGCCGCCGCGCGCGCCGAGTACCAGCGTTTCCAGGAGATCCGCAGCGAGCTGCAGGCCTCGGTCGCCAAGACGCAGACAGAGGTGCAGCAGCTCCGGGCCATCATGCCGGCGGTGAACCGCTTCGCGGCCATCCTCCAGCGGGAAGTGGGCTCCGACTCGCTCACGGTGCAGAACGTCATGGCGCTGCGCCCCGTGCGCACCGACGTGGCGCAGGCGCGGCAGGTGTTCCTGCAGCTCGCCGCCGACGGCATCACCCCCGCGCTCCTGGCCGAGGAGCTGGAGCGGCTGGAGGGCCGGCTCCGCAGCGGGCTGAACCCGGACTTCGACCCGCGCTCCATCGTCGGCGACAACTACGCCGACACCTCGGAGCGCCGCTACGGCAACAACGACGTCAAGGGGCCGGACGCCTCCCACGGGACGCACGTGGCGGGGATCGTCGCCGCCGAGCGGGGCAACGGGATCGGGGTGGACGGCATCGCCTCCGCGGCGCGGATCATGTCGGTCCGGGTGGTGCCGGACGGTGACGAGCGCGACAAGGACGTGGCGAACGCCATCCGCTACGCCGTGGACAACGGCGCCCGGGTCATCAACATGAGCTTCGGGAAGGCCCACTCGCCGCAGAAGCAGGCCGTGGACGAGGCGGTCCGCTACGCGGAGAGCAAGGGGGTGCTGCTGGTGCACGCGGCCGGGAACGATGCCGCGGACTCGGAGCGCCAGCCCAGCTACCCGACCCGCCACCTCCTCACCGGAAGCGTGCCGAACAACTGGATCGAGGTGGGGGCCTCGTCGTACGTGGCGGACTCGCTGGCGGCCTCCTTCTCCAACTTCAGCCGCAACCGCGTGGACGTGTTCGCGCCGGGGGTGAGCATCCTCTCCACCGTCCCGGGGAACGACTACCAGCGCAACCAGGGGACCAGCATGGCCGCTCCGGTGGTCTCCGGGCTGGCCGCGCTGATCCTGTCGTACTACCCGGAGCTCACCGCGCAGCAGGTGCGGGAGATCATCCTGGAGTCGGCCACCCGCTTCCCGGGGCAGCAGGTGGTCCGGCCGGGCGAGGGGGGAGCGCGCGTCCCCTTCGCGGAGCTCTCCGGCAGCGGCGGGGTGGTGAACGCCTACGAGGCGTTGCGCCTGGCGGAGCAGCGGGCGGGGGCGCGGCGGTAGACTCGAACGGCCTGTTCGGGCGTGTCCCCGGCTGGCGCCGGGGCCGGGCTGCGGCGCCGTAGGACACGAAACGACCGTGTCCAACGGCGGCGAGCCTCCGCAAACAGCCGCGGAGTCTCGCCCCTGACGGGCTCGCATCCCTCACGCGGGCCCCCACGAGACGGGCAGTTCATCCCCTCTCCCAGACTTGGGAGAGGGTGGCGGCTCTCAGGCCGCCGGGTGAGGGCCAAGGCGCCCCCACCGGGATCTCCCGGCGGGGGCGCTCCTGTTCTGCGGGCTGATCCCCCGACCTGTGGCTCAGGCGCCGGGCTCGTCCTCCGGGAGCGGCTCCCAGCCACCCGCGTCGGCGCCCATCCCCCCGGTCCCCTTGCCGTCCGTCTCGCTGGCCTCGATCTCCCGCATCACGGCGTCGCGGTCGGGCGCTGGGCCGCCGTGCCCGCGGTTCGCGTCCGTGCGCGGCTCGCTCCGGTCGTTCTGGTTGCGCTCCATTGCTCCCTCCGTGGTTCGAGTGGGGCGGAAAGGGCCCGCAGGAACCGCGCCGGAGGCGGCGCTACAGCCGCGCGGCCTCGAAGGTGTCGCAGGTGCGCGGGTCGCCGCTCTCGAAGCCGCGGCGGAACCAGCGCACCCGCTGCTCCGAGGTGCCGTGCGTGAAGCTCTCCGGCACCACCTGCCCCTGGCCCTGCTGCTGCAGCCGGTCGTCGCCGATGGCGCTGGCGGCGGTCAGCGCCTCCTCGATGTCGCCTTCCTCCAGCACCACCTGGCCGGTCCGCGGCGCGTGGTGTCCCCAGACCCCGGCGAAGCAGTCCGCCTGCAGCTCCAGCCGCACGGAGAGCTCGTTCCCCTCGGCGCGGCCGAGCCCCTGCCGCGCCTGGTGCACCCGGTCGGAGATCCCCAGGAGGTTCTGGACGTGGTGCCCCACCTCGTGGGCGATCACGTACGCCTGCGCGAAGTCGCCCGGTGCGCCGAGCTGGCTGCGCAGGTCGCGGTAGAAGCTCAGGTCGATGTAGACGCTGTTGTCCAGCGGACAGTAGAACGGCCCCATCGCGGACTGGCCGGTGCCGCACGCCGTGGGCGTCGCCCCGCTGAAGAGCACCAGCTGCGGCTCCCGGTACTCCCGCCCGGTGGCCTGGGGGAGGACCTGGTTCCACACGTCCTCCGTGTTCGCCAGGACGTAGTCCACGAACTGCCCCATGGAGTCCGTGGGCGCCACCCCGGGCCGCGCGCCGGGCGGCGGGGCCTCCGCCGGGCCGGTCTGGAGCACCGCGCCGGGATCCACCCCCATGAACACGGCGATCAGGGCGATCACCACCGCCCCGATCCCGCCCCCGGCGATGGCGCCGCCGCGCATCCCCCGGCGGTCCTGCAGGTTGCCGCTCCTCCGTCCTCCGGTCCAGCGCATCCTGTCCTCCGTGTTTCCGGCGGTGTCTCGATCGGGTGTTCCGGCGCCGCTTCCGCAATTGCGGTGCTAGGCGGGCGTCCGGCACGGCGGCGCCGGTCTTGCCCCGACCACCCGGAGCGCGCAGTGTAGGAGCTCACCTCCGCCCCGGAACGCCCGATGCAGCAGCGGCCCTTCCACAGCATCTACTCGCACGGCTTCGTCCGCACCGCGGTCTGCGTCCCCTCGCTCCGGGTGGCGGACCCGGCGTTCAACGCGGAGCGCACCCTGGCGCTGGCGCGGGAGGCGTCGGAGCGGCACGCGGCGGTGGCGCTCTTCCCGGAGCTGGGGATCTCCGCCTATACCTGCGAGGACCTGTTCCACCAGGACGCGCTGCTGGACGCGGTCGAGGCCGCCCTGGCCCGCGTGGTGGCCGGGAGCGCGGAGCTCGCGCCGCTGCTGCTGGTGGGGGCGCCGCTCCGCTTCGAGGGGAAGCTGTTCAACTGCGCCGTGGTCGTGTACCGCGGCCGGGTGCTGGGGATCGTCCCCAAGAGCTACCTCCCCAACTACCGCGAGTTCTACGAGCGGCGGCAGTTCACCCCGGGCCGCTTCGCCGTCGCGCGCGAGGTGCGCTTCCTGGGCGGGACCGTCCCCTTCGGCGCGGACCTCGTGTTCGACGCGGAGAACGTGGAGGGGTTCGCGCTACACGTGGAGATCTGCGAGGACGTCTGGACCCCCGTCCCCCCCAGCACCTGGGCGGCGCTGGCGGGAGCCACGGTGCTCGCCAACCTCTCCGCCAGCAACATCACCGTGGGGAAGGCGGAGTACCGCAGGGACCTGTGCGCCTCGCAGTCCGGGAAGTGCATCGCCGCGTACCTGTACTCCGCGGCGGGCCCGGGAGAGTCCACCACCGACCTGGCGTGGGACGGCCACGCGCTGATCTACGAGAACGACGAGCTGCTCGCCGAGAGCCCGCGCTTCGCCCCGGAGGAGCACCTGATCGTGGCGGACGTGGACCTGGAGCGGCTGGCGCAGGACCGCATGCGGATGACCTCCTTCAACGACGCGGTGGGGGAGTACCGCGAGCGGGTGCGCGCCGTCCGCCGCGTCCCGTTCGAGTTCCGGGTCCCGGAGGGGGAGATCCCGCTCGCGCGGGCGGTGCAGCGCTTCCCCTACGTCCCCGCCGAAGCGGCGGTGCGCGACGAGCGCTGCTTCGAGGCCTACAACATCCAGGTGCACGGGCTGATGAAGCGCCTCTCCGCCACCGGGATCGAGAAGCTGGTGATCGGCGTCTCCGGGGGGCTGGACTCCACCCAGGCGCTGATCGTCGCCGCCCGGACCATGGACCGGCTGGGGCTGCCGCGCACGAACATCCTGGGCTACACCATGCCCGGCTTCGCCACCAGCAGCGGGACGAAGGGCAACGCCCACGCGCTGATGGAGGCGCTGGGGATCTCCGCGCACGAGATCGACATCCGCCCCTCGGCCATGCAGATGCTGCGCGACATCGGCCACCCCTACGCGGCAGGGGAGCCGGTGTACGACGTCACCTTCGAGAACGTGCAGGCGGGGGAGCGCACCTCCCACCTCTTCCGGCTGGCGAACCTGGGCGGCGCCATGGTGCTGGGGACGGGGGACCTGAGCGAGCTGGCGCTGGGGTGGGCCACCTACGGGGTGGGCGACCAGATGTCGCACTACAACGTGAACACCTCGGTCCCCAAGACGCTGATCCAGCACCTGATCCGCTGGGTGGTGCGGACCGGGCAGTTCGACGCGGAGACCGGCCGCATCCTGCAGTCCATCCTGGACACGGAGATCTCCCCGGAGCTGGTCCCGGGGGGGAGCGGGGCGGGGGAGGCGCCGGCGCAGAGCACGGAGGAGAAGATCGGGCCGTACGAGCTGCAGGACTTCCACCTGTACTACGTCACCCGCTTCGGCTTCCGGCCCAGCAAGGTGGCCTTCCTGGCGCACCACGCCTGGAGCGACCGGGAGCGCGGCCCGTGGCCGGAGTTCATCGCCGGGGAGGCGCGCCGGGAGTACGACCTTCCCACCATCAAGCGCTGGCTGGAGGTCTTCCTCTGGCGCTTCTTCAAGACTAGCCAGTTCAAGCGCTCCGCCATGCCCAACGGCCCCAAGGTGGGCTCCGGCGGCTCGCTCTCCCCGCGGGGGGACTGGCGCGCCCCCAGCGACTCCGAGGCCGTGGTCTGGCTGGAGGAGCTGCGGAGCCGGGTGCCGGGGTGAGGGGACGGCGCCTGCCGGGCACCTTCCCCCCCGACGCTTCCCCGAGCGTAACGCGAACCCAACGACCGCTGACGACACCGTGACCCTCGCACACCACGGATCCTCGATCTCCTGTGTCCTGGCGGCGCTGGCGCTCGCCTGCCCGGCGTGCATGCCGGCCATTTCGCACGGCCCGCGCGTGGAGCCCGGCCTGCGCGGCGGCGCGACTCTCGGCCGGTGTGGCGCTGGAATTCCACCGGCGGCCCCCGCCGGCGCCGCCTGAGCCCGGGAGCAGGGTGTCCGGCGGGTGGAGGGCGCGCTGGCGTGCGCGCGCGCGGGAGCTGAAGGCGCAGACCTTCGCGCTGGCGCTGGCGGCCCGCGACCCGCGCGTGCCCTGGTACGCGAAGGCCGTGCTGCTGCTGGTGGTGGGGTACGCGCTCAGCCCCATCGACCTGATCCCGGACTTCGTCCCGGTGCTGGGCCTGCTGGACGACCTGCTCCTGCTGCCGCTCGGGATCCTCCTTGCCGTCCGGCTCATCCCCCCGCCCGTCTGGCAGGAGTGCCTGGCCCGCGCCCGGGCGGAACCGGGTGCGCCCGGGCCCCGGAGCCGGGCGGCCGCCGCCGTGATCGTGGCCCTCTGGATCGCGGCGCTCGCGCTGTCGGCGTGGCTGCTCTGGCCCGCGGTCCGCGGCCGGACCGGCCAGCCGTGGTGCTGCGGGTGACGGGGTGGCCGCGGTGGGAGGGGTGGGCTCGGCAGGCACACTGGCGAGGAGCTGCTGCTCGCACGCAGGTTGCATGTCCCCGCACGGCCCGCGGTGAGCGCATCTGACAAGGGGATCCCATGGACTGGCTGAGCGACCCATCGATCTGGATCGGGTTCCTGACCCTCACGGTGCTGGAGATCGTTCTCGGCATCGACAACATCGTCTTCATCTCCATCCTCGCGGGGAAGCTCCCGGAGTCACAGCAGGCGAGGGCCCGCAACATCGGGCTCTCGCTGGCGATGATCACGCGTATCCTGCTCCTCCTCAGCCTCGCGTGGATCATGCGCCTCACCGCGCCGCTCTTCGGGGCGTTCGGGCACGAGATCTCGGGGCGCGACCTCATCCTGATCACGGGCGGCCTCTTTCTCGTGGCCAAGAGCACGCGGGAGATCCACCACAAGCTGGAGGGCGAGGACCGCACGGAGGTCGGCGAATACCCGTCCTTCCGCAGCGTCATCATCCAGATCCTGCTGCTCGACATCGTCTTCTCGCTGGACTCGGTGATCACGGCCGTGGGGATGGTGGACGAGGTGGCCGTCATGATCGCCGCCGTCGTGGTGGCGGTGGGCGTGATGCTGATCTCCGCCGGGACCATCGGCCGCTTCGTGGAGCGGCATCCCACGGTGAAGATGCTGGCGCTCAGCTTCCTGCTCCTGATCGGCTTCACGCTGATCGCCGAGGGCTTCGGGCAGCACGTGTCGAAGGGCTACATCTACTTCGCGATGGGCTTCAGCGTGTTCGTAGAGATGCTCAACCTGCGCCTGCAGCGCTCCAAGAAGCCGCCCGTGCGGATGCACGAGTCGCTCGACCCCGGGGCCACGCAGCCCCGGGGCGCGTGACGGGCGCGCGCGGTTGAGCCGGGTCCAGTGAACCGGGAGGGACAGATGCATGGGCGAGCTTGGCTCGGAGTGCTCGTAGGAGGGGCCGTCCTGGCGGGCGGATGCAGCGTGGAGGAGGAGCGGCAGGGGGAGCTGCCCGAGGTGGAGGTCGAGGGCGGGCGGCTCCCGAAGATCGACGTGGACGCGATCGACCCCTCCCGGATCGAGGTGGAGATGGAGGAGCGAACCATCACCGTCCCCGACATCGAGATCCGCGACCGGGCGGAGGCGGAGCCGGAGACGGTCCGCGTGCAGCCGAGGCAGAAGCAGCGGTAGCACCGGACGGAGGGCCCGGTGCGGGCCCTTCCGGCCCGGCGGGGCGTCCCTGACGCCCCTGAGCGGGAGGGCGCGACGCCCTCCCGCTTCGTTTCGGGCCGCCCGAGGCCAGCGACCGCCCGCTCGCAACGAGCCACGAACCGGAACCCTTGCCCTTCGTGGCGGAAAGCTGTGTCCCGCGTTGTCCAGCGTGTGTCCGGCGCGTATACATTCCGTCGTGATGTGTGGACGAAGAGTACACCCGCGCCGGACACCCTCCACCCGCGACCCCTTATGGCACAGAGACGCCCCGGGCGTCCAAGCCCCGCGCCGCCCGCACTCCTCCGCATCTTCGAGCCGTTCACCGGGGCCTACGTTCTCGACGAGGTGCGCAGCCCGCTGGGGGTGGTGCTGTGGCAGTCCGTGCACGACGTGGTGCTCTGGTCCTCCACTCCTCTGGATCGGCGCGGAGCCCTGTGGAGCCCCGCCGCGGCGGAGGTGCGGGCGCGGCACCTTCGCGAGGTGGAGATGGAGGACCAGCTCCGGGGGTGGCTGAGAGTGGTCGCGCGGATCCTGGAGGGGAGCGGTCCCGCGGAGGCGGACGAGGTGGCGGGCGCGTGCCGCCGGATCTCCGACTGGGCGGAGGGCAGGGGGCTCCCGCAAACGGCCATCTGGTACGCGCAGGCGGTGGCGCTCCTCGCCCCCACGGTCGCCGAACACGCTTGCACGGTGGGCGCACTCTGCCGCCGCGCATCCGAGTACACGCGG
Organism: Longimicrobiaceae bacterium; assembly: GCA_035936415.1. Lineage (NCBI taxonomy): Bacteria > Pseudomonadati > Gemmatimonadota > Longimicrobiia > Longimicrobiales > Longimicrobiaceae > Longimicrobiaceae bacterium. Next base: position 3,210 of record DASYWD010000563.1, on the reverse strand, counting down.
GCGATGACGTGGTACTCGCGCAGCATCGGCCTCGCGCGCAGGCGCGCAGACCGGCGGACGTACGCGCGGGCGTACCGCGGGATCGGCCAGATCCTGATGTACCAGGGCTCGTACGACGCCGCGGAGCAGGCATTCGACCGCGCGTTCAAGTCCGCGCGCCGGGCGGGGATCCGGGACGTCGCGGCGCAGGCGCTTCACGACCTGTTCACGGTCGCCGTGGAGACCGGGCGGACCGCGGAGGCGGAGGAGCTGGCGCGCCGGACGTTCAGCGCGTACCCGTCCGCGCACCCCCGCCTTCCCGCCCTCGCGCACGATGTCGCGGTGTTCTGGATGCTGAATGGCAGTCCGGCACGCGCTCTTCCGGTCCTCCAGGCGGTGCTTCCTACCCTCCGTGACCTGTCCGACAGACTGTACACCATCTCCGGGATCGCCCGCGCCGCGGGGGCGGTCGGGGACCAGGTGACGTTCCTGAGCGCGTGGACGGAAACCTGGGGGATCATCGACGCGAACCCGCACCTGGAGTGTGTCACCTCCTCGCTTATCTGCCTCGCGCTTGGCTCCGCGGCGCTCGACGATCGGGAGCGGGTGGAGGTCGCGGCGGGATACGCCCTGCAACTGGCGACGGCACGCGGGCAGGAGCAGGTCGCCAACGACGCGCGCGCCCTTCTGAAAGGGGAGAGCCCTCCACGGGCGGACGTGCTGCCTCAGGCGGACCCGGTGGCGGACCTGCTCGCGACACGGATCGTACAGCGGATCAGGACGCGGCACTCGCGGGTGTGAGCCGTAGCGGGGCCGCGTCCCTGCGGTGCTGGACGGGATCAGTTGCCCCCGCCCAGCGTGTAGACGCCGCGCCCCGAATCGCCCTCCGTCGTGGTGCTCGTGGTGCTCACCATCGTGCTGTCCGCCGGCGCGAGGTCGGCACGGCGCGCGGACACACCCGCGGGGTCGACGGGACCACTCGCACCATTGCACCCGGCGAGCGCGAGCGCGGCGAGGACGACGGCGAAGCGTGTGGGACGGTACATTGCCACTCTCCTTGTGGGGGTTGGGTACAGCAGGAGCCTGGGAATCTAACGCTCCGACGGTGAATAGGAGCGGACACAAGGAGGCACAGCGGATGGGCGGCGGGACGCGCACGGACGACCTCTCCCCGGAGGAGAAGCTACAAATGCTGGAGCTACTCGTGGGGGCACTGCCGGAAGGGAGACGGGAGGAGGCACGCCGGGTGGCCCTGGAGCACCTGAGAGCGGCCTTCGCGGATCACGGGCTCCCGGTGCCGGAGTGGATCCGGATGGGGCAGGAGCGGTGCGGCAGGCCGGAGTGAGCCTGCCCGCCAGGCGTGAGCCATGAAGTGACTCGGGGCGACAGTTGGCTCCGATTGGTGAGACGGGGGGTTCTGCCGGACTGGGCTGTGGGTCCCGAGATCCCTCACGCGGTATGAAGGCGACCGTAGGCACACCGAATTGCGACGAAGGGGGCCAACCCCATCTGTGATGCTAGCCCGCCCAGCATTTGTGCCATTCTTCTGTCGCATCACGACCCGCTCGCCTAAGTTCTCTTCTGAGCAGATCCCTCAATCAGACTGTGAGGCCCCATGAAGCTACATCCAGGAGAAGCGCTGATCTTCGCAGAGGCTGACATTGACGGCCTCCACGTTGCTTCCAATGAGGCGATCGACCAGAAGTACATCAAAGGCGACGTCCGCATTGTCACCGAGCAGGCTCGTTACCCTCTAAATGCCATTCCATCGATGGTGGACAGTGGGGATTACGAGCTGAACCCCGAGTTCCAGCGGCGCCATCGGTGGGACACCACCAAAAAATCACGGCTGATCGAGTCATTCATCATGAATGTACCGATCCCACCAGTCTTTCTATACGAGGACCGCTACTCTCACTATGAAGTAATGGATGGTCTCCAACGCCTTACTGCTATTTCTGAGTTCTATACGGACAAGTATTCGCTTGAAGGTCTACAAGAGTGGTCCGAACTCAACGGGCGACGCTACAGCGAATTGCCAGAGCAGATTCGGCGGGGAATCGACCGGAGATATCTATCGTCTATTATTCTGCTTCAGGAGACGGCAAAAAACGAGACTGAGGCTCTGCGGCTGAAGCAACTCGTCTTCGAGCGGATTAATAGCGGGGGAATTAAGCTGGAACCTCAGGAGTCTAGGAATGCGATCTACAATGGCCCACTCAACCAGTTGTGTATTTCGTTGGCTCGAAACGTGTACTTATGTAGGATGTGGGGCATCCCCGAGCCGACGCCTGAGGAGATCCAGTACGGGACCGTTCCGGATGCGTTGCTTGAGAATGAGTCGTACCGGAAGATGGACGATGTAGAATTGGTACTTCGGTTTTTCGCGTACCGGCAGCGCCTACAGCACCATAAAGGTGCGCTTCGCGACTATCTCGACCGCTTCCTGAAGCATGGAAATCTTTTGCCAGAGGATGTACTCGCGTTCTTCCAGACCCTCTTCGAGGCGACCGTTAAGCTCGTGTACGATACGCTAGGCGAACAGGCATTCTGGTTGTGGAGAAAAAGAGTAACAGGATGGTCGTGGTACAGCCGGCCAACTACAGTTCTGTACGATCCCGTCATGTTTGCTTTTAGCCAGAATCTGGAACACGCAGACGAATTGAGAGCACGTAGCGACGAGATCCGTGCGCGTCTCCCGCGGTTTTACGAGAGCAACTACGATAGCTTTGAAGGGCGCTACACCAATCTCAGCAACATCGGGGATCGGAATCAACTCTTTGTAACTTTTCTTGCGGACGTGTTGAATAGATCATGAAGGCGAGCCTGGAAGCATTCCGGCGTGGGCTATTGGACCTCCGAGGCCACATTGCTGGATTGGAACGCGAGTGGGCTCTTCTTGGTGCGCACGTTGGCGATCCGCCCGCGTCGCCGGTCGAAGGCATGCTGAGAGAGTTGCAGCAACATATTGGGCGGGGAGTCTCTAAAAGGCTGTTGAAAAAAGGCGCGCCGCCAGGGGCTGGGCAGTAGATTGGGCGCATCGCTCGGAGGCTCGTTCCCCCGGACCGGAGTCGACATGCTCGGACGCAATGTACAGTGATGGTGTTCCCCTGACAGTTGCCCCCGCCGGGGAGTAGATCAAGCAGCCTCAGGCACCTCCTCGGCGGTCGGGGTGGAGGGTTGGGGCAGGCCAGCAAGGAAGACCTGCTCGGGAGTCCTGCCCTTCATGTT
>DASYWD010000562.1 GCA_035936415.1 Longimicrobiaceae bacterium | reverse complement strand
CGCTTCTCCGTCGTGCTCCCCGCGCGGCCGGGCAGGCGGCGCGGCGCGCCCCGCGGAAGCCGTTGCGGCTGAACTCGCGCTCCCTTTCCCGGACCAGCTGCTCCAGCTTCCCCAGGTAGGTGGGGTCGCCGGCGCGGCTGGTGCCGAAGAGCCCGTCGCGGTCCCGGTGGGCGCCCTCGGCGGCGCCGTACAGGTTGAGCCACAGGTCCACCCGCTCGCTGAACCGCAGCACCCCGTAGAAGAGCCGCCCGCGGGTGAGCGGCATGAAGACCACGTCCAGCACCGCGGCGACGAGCGACGCCTGGAGGAGGGCGATGTCCTTGAGCGAGTCCAGTCCCAGCTTGATCTGGAACAGGATCAGGTCCCGCACCAGCACTCCACGCGTCATCTCTTCGCCGCTCATCTCGCCTCTCTCCCCCGGTGTCCGTTCTCGAAACCTGCCGCGCCGCGGTCCGTCCGCGGCATGAGGGGTCCTACGGAAGGGGAGCGGGAGAAGTTTCAGGGCGGCAGCCCTCCCGCGGCTCAGCGTCCGCCCCTGACGTACCAGGACACCTGCAGCTCGGCCGACGGGGAGGCGCCGACCCGGAGCGGCACCTGCTCCCAGCGGTCTGCGGGCCTCAGGGTTCCGAAGGCGGTGCCGAGCGCGGTGCCGCCGAGGACGATCCCGTATGCGAGCGCCGTCGGGTACGGATGCATATCGCGGTTGAAGCGCGTGTTCTGGTGGAACCGCATCGCGCCGAAGCCCAGGCCGGTGCCGGCCACGGCTCCTACCGCGCCGTAGACCACGCGGCTCCCCTTTCCGCGGCTGACCTGGAGCTCCTCCACCTCCGCGCGGAGGAGCACGTGCTGGCTCTGGCGCACGTCCACGATCAGGGTGTCTCCGGCTGTGTGCACGACCGTGGCCGCGACGTTGTCGTGCAGGCCGGCCCCGGGCGCCAGGACGCGGATCCGGGCCCCCGGCTGGAGGACGGGATCCGCCGCCTGGGCGGATCCGGGACGGGGATGGAGCAGGGCGAGGGGGATGCCCAGGAGCAGGAGTGTGCGCACGTTCGTTTCCGATGAAGGCGGCAGCGGAGTGGGAGGATCACCCCCGTGGGAATGGAGCGTAGAGGATGCCCGGCGCTCGGGTAGACCTGGACGGCTTCGAGGCGCCCCGGCGCGAGCGGCGGCTTCAGGCGATGGGGCCGAACACGGAGATCTTGTGGTCCATGATCTCCCCGTGGTAGGGCCTGCTGGTGGCCTCCGCGTTGTTGCCGGCGATCCCGATGCCACCCTTCTTGACGATCGCGAACGCGTGCCCCTTCGGATCGGAGCCGGTCTTGCCGTTCACCCCCCAGTTGACGGCGAAGTAGCGCCCGTCGCCCTGCCCCTTCATCCCGGTCTCGATGGACCAGGTCTTGTCGTCGTAGCACGCCTTGAGCCCGAGTCCCTTGAGCACCTTGTCGAGCTTGTTGATGTTCTCCAGGTCGGACGCCCGGCTGATCCACTGTTTGCTCACGAAGTGGTTGAGCGTCGCGTAGACTCCTATCCCCAGGACGCGCGAAAAGGCCATGGCCACGCAGTTCTTGTCGTACGGCAGCATGTCCTTGACGACGTGGTTGTTGAGTGTCTCCCCGGTCAGGATGGTCGCCGGCATTTCGTCTCCTCTCGAATGTGGTTCGTTCCGGATCGCGGGAGCGGTCTACCGCGCGATCCCCGCCGCCACGATCACCCCCGCCGAGGGGCTGAACCGGGTGTAGCCCCGCACCAGCTCCGCCCGCAGCCACCGCCGCCCCCCCGCCCGCACCCCCAGCCGCACCTCGCCCAGGTCCTCGTTGCCGCGGGTCGTGCGACGCGGCAGGCCGGGCACGTTGCCCACCACAGACAGGGTGGGCGACAGCACCGGAGACACCGCGTATTCCGCCGCCGCCGTGTAGACGAGCACATCCCGCTGCTCGAAGCCGGGATCGCGGCTGCCGTTGATGCTCACTCCGGCCTCGGCGGACGCGGCCAGCGCGCCGCGGTACAGCCGGCCGCCCAGGAGCGCGAAAAAGTCGGTGGCGTCGCGGTCCAGGCCCACGCGGTTGTCGGTGGTGGGGAGTCGCGTGCCGAAGCGGAGCACGGCCAGCGCGGGGGCGCGTTCCGGCGTCAGGCGCACCACGGTGCCGATGCGGAAGTCCCCGGAATCGTGCCGGCGCCCGTCGTCGTCGGGGCGCGCATCGCCGTGCGGGGCGGCGAAGGTCCGCTCATCGCGGAAGAAGCGTTGCACCGTCCCCCCCGCCTCGAGCGCCACGCGCCCGCTGCGCAGCACGAGCGAGAAGTTCCCCGCCTCCAGGAGCCGCCCCTCCACGCCGGCCAGGGAGGCGCGCTGGTCGTCGAAGGCGCCCCCGCCGACCCCCGCCACCACGGTGCGCCCATCCTCCCACACCCGCCACTCCGTGGGATCCAGCGGGCGCAGCTGCGCCTCCGCCGCACTCGCGGCGGCGAGCAGGAGCAGGGCGAGGGAGAGGGCGCGCGGCAGGGCGCGGAGAGCGGGCATGGGCGGGGAGAGCGGGAGCGGCGGGAGTGGCCGGTGGGGAGCGGGCCCGGCCCGCTCCAATCTCTCGCCTCGCCTCGCGGGAGGCAAGGTGTTCAGCCGGCGCGGTCCAGGTTCGGCAGCACCCTGGAGGCGCGGACGAGCGTCTCGTCCGGGTAGCCGAGCGCCCGCTTGAGCGCCACGTCGCGCTGGAACGGGTTCTTCTCGGCCTGGAGCGAGCGGACCCGCGCCACCCCCAGCTCGCGCACGTAGTACAGGGCCAGCGACGGGATGGGGTAGTCGCTCCCGTAGAGGGTCCGCTCCGTGAACTCCGGGTCGCGCGCCAGGCGGGGGAGGTGGGCGAAGCGGCTGGGGTTGGCGATCCCGGAGTTGTCCACCCACAGGTGCGGAAACTCGCGCAGCATCTCCCGCAGCAGGGGGAGCTGGTCCGGGTCGCCGGAAAGGTGCACGGGGACGCCGTTGTGCGCGCAGATCACCGGGACGCCCATCTCCAGCGGGAGGCGCAGGCGGCGCAGGTCGGTGAGCTCCGGCGCCACCTCCGCGAAGGTGCGCTCGCTCCCGCCCGAGTGGGAGAGGAGCGGGAGCCGCGCTTCGGCCATGCGCCGGTAGAAGGGCTGGTGGCGCCGGTCCGCCGGGTCGATCCCCATGGCCGAGGGGAGCCACTTGAGGAGCACGGCCCCGCCCTCGATGCACTCCTCCAGCCGCTCCAGCGCGTCGCGGCGGCAGGGGTTCACGGAGGGGCCGGGGAGCAGCTCGGGGTGGCGGCGCGCCGCCTCCAGCGCCCACGACGGGGGGACCACCATCTGCGAGCGCTCGCGGTCCAGCTCCCCCGCGGCGTCGTACACCCCGTCGAAGCCCAGCGCCACGGCGCGGTCCAGCTCGCTCCCGCGAACGCGCTCGGCCAGGGCCGCGGCCCACTCCTGGTCCACCGACTCGCGCATCTGCGCCTCGGTGATCCCGTACCAGCGCCGCAGGATGCGGAAGGTGTAGCGCGCCGCGAAGCGCGGGGAGAGCCAGCACCCCGAGCCGCCCGTCCCCACCCCGGCCAGGTGGACGTGGACGTCGATGCGCAGCGGAGGAGTCACGCGGCGGGCGTCCCCGCGCGGGCGGCGAGCCAGGCGGCGGCGCGCTCCGTCGCCTCCGGCGAGGACGCCGTGGAGAAGTGCGTCGCACCCGGGACCACGGCCAGCTCCGCGTCGGGGAGGCGCCGCGCCAGCTCCGCCCCGTGCGCGGCCGGGGCGATCCGGTCGCGCTCGCCGTACACCAGCAGCACGGGCACGCGGACGCGCTCCGCGGCGCTGCGCAGCTCCGTGGCGCGCAGCAGCGCGTCGAATACGGCCACGTAGTCGAAGTTCCCGGTGCGGGAGTCTCCGCGGAAGGGGTAGGCGGCGCGCTTCACCGGCCCGAACGCCGGGACCACCCCGGCCAGCCCGTAGTAGGCGCGCTGGCGCAGGGTGGCCGGGCGGAAGAAGCCGCGCAGCTCCGCGAGCGCCGTCGCCGCGGTGATGCGCACCTCCAGCGGGGTGGCGACCACCACGGCGGACTCCGCCTCCACCTCGCCCCGCGCGAGCGCGTCCAGCACCAGCGCCCCGCCCAGGCTGTGCCCCAGCAGGTGCAGCGGGAGCGCCGGCCGGTCCCGCGCCGCTTCCCGCGCCGCCGCCGCCACCGCGCCGCGGACCGTCTCCGCCCCGAAGCGGGTGGTGCTCTCCCAGCCGTTGCCGTCCAGGTCGAACGCGAAGACCTCGAACCCGCGCTCCAGGAGCGCATGGTAGAGCGCCACCAGGGGGAAGAGGGCGTCGTCGCACGCCCCGTGCGCCGCCACCACCCGCCCCCGCGGAGCGCCCCGCGGCGAAAGGCGGAAGGCCGCGACCTCGCCGCCGGCCTCCGGGCG
>DASYWD010000561.1 GCA_035936415.1 Longimicrobiaceae bacterium | reverse complement strand
CCCGGGGCCCCCGCTGCCGTGCCATACCGCCCCGGCCGTCAGTCCGCGCGGAACGCCTCCGCCAGCGCCGAGCCGCCGCGCACCGCGAGCTGCGCGGCGGCCCGCCCGCAGATCGCACCGATCACATTGCCGGTGCCGCTGTAGCCGCCCGCGGCCCACACCCCCGGCCGCACCTCCTCCAGCACCGGGAGCCCGTCCGCCGTGTACCCAACCGACGCCGCCCAGCGGTGGGTCACCGGGGCGGCGCGGACCCCGATCCCCTCCCGGAGGAAGCGCTCCAGCATCTCCTGCACGCGCGGCGACGGCTCGACCGAGTCGGTCCACTCCGCATCCCCGGCCCGGTCGCGGAAGCCGCCCAGGGCGACCCGGCCGTCGGGGAGCTGCTGCCAGTACTCGTACCCCCAGCGGGCGTACACCGGGCACGGTACGCGGACCTCCGCGGTCGGCGCGGTGGCGAGCATCTGCAGCCGCGCCGTCCGCACCCGGCCGGCCAGCTCCGGTAGGACGCGCTCCAGCCGGCCGTCCACCGCCACGACGACGGCGCCGCAGCGGACCGTCCCGCGCGGCGTCGCCACCTCGGTTCCCGATATGGACAGGGCGGGGGAGCCCTCGAAGAGGCGGGCGCCCCGCCCGGCGGCGCGGCGGGCGAGCGTGCGGGCACGGAGCAGCGGCTGGAACGCGCCGTCCGTGGGGATGCGCAGGCCCCGCCCCTCCGGCCCGTCGTACGGCTCCACGGGGAGCCCGTCGGCGCGCATCGCGTCGAGCTGGGCGCGGCAGTCCTCCTCCTCCTCGGGCGAGCTGGCGACGCGCAGGGAGCCGACGCGCCGGACCGCCTCCGGTACCTCCGCCGCGATCCGGTCCATCTCCCCCAGCGTGAGCCGGTAGAGGCGCAGCGCCCGCGCGTGGCCGTACCGCTCGACGGCGTCGTGATAGAAGGGATAGGTCCCCGCCAGGAGGAAGCCGCCGTTGCGACCGGCCGCGCCCCCCGCCACCGGGCCGGCGTCGATCCCCGCCACGTGCACGCCCAGATCCAGCAGCTCCCCCACGCAGGCGAGCCCGGAGCCGCCCAGCCCCACCACGCACACGTCGGCGTCCACGTCCGCTTCCAGGCGCGGGAGGCCGGGCCAGGGGTGGTCGTCCCAGACGGGGGTGTCGCCGGTCATCGTTTTGTGGGTGCGTGTGAGCCGCTTCGGGGGCGCCAAGCTACCGCCGGGTCGGCGCCGTCTCAAGGCGAGGGGCGCCGCTACTCCGCCGCGGCGTACCCCGCGCGGATGGCGAGCGGCCAGCGGACGCGCCTCCGTGCGGCGGGGTCGCCCCAGGCGGGGCGCAGCTCCTCCACGACGCCGGCCACGGGGTCGCGGCCGTGCGCGGCCATGTACCGCTGCGTCGCGGACCAGGTGCGGAGGTAGCCCGCCAGTCCGTCCAGCGTCAGCTCGGCCTCCATGGCGAGCGGCGGGGGCGCCAGCTCCGCGAAGGGGAAGTCCACCGACGCGTACCCCTCCTCCACCAGCGCCCGCTCCGGGGGCCAGTACGGCCCCAGCAGGCAGTCGTAGAAATCGCCGAAGACCCGGTCCAGCGCGGCGTCGGAGAGGGTGAGGCCGGCGTAGCACCAGGCGGCGAGCAGCCCCCCGGGGCGCAGCACGCGCCGCGCCTCGCGAAAGAAGGCCGGGACGTCGAACCAGTGCAGCGCCTGCGCGACGGTCACGAGGTCCGCCGACGCGGGCTCCAGGGTGCTCCGCTCCGCCGGCGCGACGCGGTACTCCACCCGCGGGTGCGTGCGGGCGTGGGCCACCTGCTCCGCGCTCGCGTCCGTCGCCACCACGCGCGCGAAGCGCTCCGCCAGGGCGAGCGCGGCCTGGCCGCTCCCGGTGGCGCAGTCCCAGGCGAGGGCGCGGCCCGGGGCGCGCTCGACCAGCCAGTCGAAGAGCGCGGGCGGGTAGCCGGGGCGGAAGCGCGCGTACTCCCCCGCCACCCCCGAGAAGTGGTCGTGGAAGCCCCCGCCTGCCTCCCCGCTCACGCGATCCGCCTGGAGATGCGGGCGCGGACCAGCGGGACGGGCTCGTCGTCGCCGTCCCTGAACTCCTCCTGCACGTCCACCCGCACGGTCAGCCCGTGCTCGCAGGCGGTCCGGATGGCCGCCTTCAGCGCCGTCGCGGCGTCCACCACCGCGTCCGCAAGCGGCTCGATGCGGGAGATCGTCTCTCGCGTTCCTTCCATCTCCGTGCGCTCCCGTTTTTGGGGCCCGCGCCGTCTGCCGGGTGCGGCGAGCGATGCATCTACCGAACCACGGGGCGGGACTCGGGGGCGGGCACGTTGAGACTCCCCGGCTGCTGCACTACATTGTCCCTTGAGCGATCCCGGCGAAACGGCGAGACTGGAGGAGCGCGTGACCGAGCGTGTGTCCCGGATCCTGGAAGAGCTGCGCTCCCGGTTGGAGGAACTGTACGGAGATCGTTTGGAACAGGTGGTCCTGTTCGGCTCCCACGCGCGGGACGATGCCACCCCGGAGTCGGATGTCGATGTGCTGGTGGTGCTCCGGGGGGAGGTGCGGCCCTGGGAGGAGATCCAGAGGACGAGCGAGATCGTCGGGGAATTGTCTCTCCGGTCCGGGCTGGACATCGCACGTGTCTTCACCTCCGCGGAGCGATACCGGAAAGAGCAGTCACCCTTCCTCCTGAACGTCCGGCGCGAGGGAGTCGCCGTATGACCGAGGTGCAGCGTGCGTTGCTGGAGAAGGCCAAGAAGAGCGTCGATGCCGCGGTTCTCCTGGCGGATGGCGGCATGTACGATTTCGCGGTTTCTCGGGCCTATTATGCTATGTTCTATGTCGCGGAGGCCTTCCTCGCCGGGAAGGGGCTGAGCTTCTCGAAGCACTCCGCCGTGCACGCGGCGTTCGGACAGCGCATTGCCCGACAGGGGGTCGTGCCCGCCGAGTTCCACCGGTACCTTATTGACGCGGCATCCGCACGGAACACGGGTGACTACGGAGTCGACACAGGCTTCACGCGGGAGGATGCCGGGCGGCTCATCGCTCAGGCAGAGGAATTCATCGGGATGGGCGAGCAGCGGATCCCCTCCCTTTCGTCGGAAACTGACCCCTGACACGACGCGGTTCCACATGAGCAGCATCGCCGAGATCTTCGAGACCATGGAATACGGCCCCGCGCCGGAGAGCGTGTCCCTGGCGAACCGCTGGCTGGAAGAGCGGGACCGCACGATGAAGCTGTTCGTCGCCGGGGAGTGGCGCGAGCCCAGGGCGCGGGAGTACTTCGAGACCACCAACCCCGCCGATGGAAAGACGCTCGCGCGGGTGGCGCAGGGCGGCGCGGACGACGTGGACGCGGCGGTCCGCGCGGCGCGCGCGGCGCTCCCGGGCTGGAAGGCGCTCGGCGGGCACACGCGGGCGCGCTACCTGTACGCGCTGGCGCGCCAGGTCCAGAAGCACTCGCGCCTCTTCGCGGTGCTGGAGTCGCTGGACAACGGCAAGCCCATCCGCGAGTCGCGCGACATCGACATCCCGCTGGTGGCGCGGCACCTCTACCACCATGCCGGGTGGGCGCAGCTCATGGAGAGCGAGCTCCCGGGGCAGGTCCCCGTGGGCGTGGTGGGGCAGATCATCCCCTGGAACTTCCCGCTCCTGATGCTCGCGTGGAAGGTGGCGCCCGCGCTGGCGATGGGGAACACCGTGGTGCTCAAGCCGGCGGAGTTCACCTCGCTCACCGCGCTCCTCTTCGCCGACGTCTGCCGCGAGGCGGGGCTCCCCCCCGGCGTGCTCAACGTGGTGACCGGCGACGGGCGCACCGGCGCCGCGCTGGTGGAGCACGCCGACGTGGACAAGATCGCCTTCACCGGCTCCACCGAGGTGGGGCGGATCATCCGCATCGCCACGGCGGGGAGCGGGAAGAAGCTGTCGCTGGAGCTGGGCGGCAAGTCGCCCTTCATCGTCTTCGAGGACGCCGACCTGGACAGCGTGGTCGAGGGCGTGGTGGACGCCATCTGGTTCAACCAGGGACAGGTGTGCTGCGCCGGCTCGCGGATCCTGGCGCAGGAGGGGATCGCCGAGCGGCTGGTGGCGAAGCTGCGGGCGCGGATGGAGATGCTGCGCGTGGGCGACCCGCTGGACAAGGCGGTGGACATCGGCGCCATCAACTCCCCGCAGCAGCTGGAGAAGATCCAAGGGCTGGTCCGCCAGGGCGAGGCCGAGGGCGCCACCCTGTGGCAGCCCTCCTGGAGCTGCCCGGAGGAGGGGTGCTTCTACCCGCCGACGCTCTTCACCGACGTGAGCCCCTCGTCCGTGATCGCGCAGGAGGAGATCTTCGGCCCCGTGGTGGTGCTGATGACCTTCCGCACCCCCGGCGAGGCCGTCGAGCTGGCCAACAACACCCGCTACGGCCTGGCCGCCAGCGTCTGGACGGAGAACGTCAACCTCGCGCTGGACGTGGCCCCCAAGGTGGTGGCGGGGACGGTGTGGATCAACTGCACCAACGTGTTCGACGCGGCCTCCGGCTTCGGCGGCTACCGCGAGAGCGGCTTCGGCCGTGAGGGCGGGCGGGAGGGGCTGTGGGAGTACGTGAAGCCGGCGTGGGAGGAAGCTGCGAAGGCGCGCGGTGCGAAGGTGCGGAAGTCGGACGGCGATGCCGGGGCCGCGGAGGGTGCACTCCCGCACGCACGCACTTCCGCACTCTCGCACTCCGGCAACGGCGGGCCGCCGCCGATCGACCGGACGGCGAAGCTGTACGTGGGCGGGAAGCAGGCGCGCCCGGACTCGGGGTACTCGCTCCCGGTGCGCGGCGGGGACGGGCGTCACCTGGGCGAGGTGGGGCGGGGGAACCGCAAGGACGTCCGCAACGCGGTGGAGGCGGCGCACAAGGCGGCGAAGTGGGCGAAGTCCACGGCCCACAACCGGGCGCAGGTGCTCTTCTACGTGGCCGAGAACCTGGCGGCTCGCGCGGAGGAGTTCGCCCGCAGGCTGGCGCAGGGGAGCGGCGACGAGGCCGCGGCCGCGCGCGAGGTGGAGGCGTCCATCCGCCGCCTGTACACCTGGGCGGCGTGGGCGGACAAGTACGACGGCCTGGTGCACCACACCCCGTTCCGCAACGTCACCCTGGCGATGAACGAGCCCATCGGCGTGCTGGGGATCGCCTGCCCGGACGAGGCGCCGCTCCTGGCCTTCGTCTCGCTGGTGGCCCCGGCCGTCGCGGTGGGCAACACCGTGGTCGCCGTGCCCTCGGAGCGCTTCCCGCTGGCGGCGACCGACTTCTACCAGGTGCTGGACACCTCCGACGTGCCGGGCGGCGTTGTGAACATCGTCACCGGCATGCGCGAGGAGCTGACGGAGACGCTCGCCGCGCACGACGACGTGGACGGCATCTGGTACTTCGGGACGGCGGAGGGGAGCGGGACCGTGGAGCGCCTTTCCGCCGGCAACATGAAGCGCACCTGGGTGGGCTACGGCCGCGGGCGCGACTGGCTGGACGCGGAGCAGGGGGAGGGGCGCGAGTTCCTCCGGCAGGCCACCCAGGTCAAGAACATCTGGGTGCCGTACGGGGAGTAGCCCGGCGGCGCCGAAGTCGCGTTGCGCAAGGAGGGAGCATGGACGGACAGCCGCCGGCAAGACGGTTCCGCTCGGGGGGCCTCCTGGTGGGCGTGATCGTCCTGGTCTTCCTGCTGGCAATCGCCTTCGGGATGCTCTCCGAGCGGGAAGACGCGCAGAACATCCCCCCGGAGGAGCGGCCCGTCGGCGAGACGACGCGGTAGGAGCCTCACCGCGCAGGAAGAGGAACGGCCGCCGGGCACCCGCCCGGCGGCCGTTCTCGCGTTGGTATCCCGCGCCTGCTACTCCTCGACCACCCGCAGCTCCGGCTGCGCCCTCCGGTCCGCCTCCGCCTGCCTGGCGAGCGCGGCGGCGCTCATCACCCCGGCCGGGCCCATGGAGTCCACGATGCTGCTGGGGACCACCATCATCCCGCCCTTCTGCTTCAATCCCTCGTAGAGGATGTTCATCTGCCGCAGCTGCAGGGCGGTGGGGTTCTGCCGGTACGCCTCCGACGCCTTCGCGAAGAGCTGGGCGATCTCCACCTCCGCCTCGCCCAGGATGATGCGCGCCTGCTTCTCGCGTGCCGCCTGCGCCTCGCGCGACATGGCGTCCTGCAGCGAGGCCGGGATCACCACGTCGCGCATCTCCACCGAGTGCACCGTGACGCCCCAGGGGGTCGTGCGCTCGTCGATCAGCGCCTGCAGCTCCTTCTCGATCCGCTCGCGCCCGCGCAGCAGCTCCGTGAGCGAGGTGCGGCCGATGATGTCGCGGAGCCCGGTCTGCGCCGCCCAGCTCACCGCCTGGGCATAGTCCTGCACCTCCAGGGCCGCCTTCTCCGGGTCGTACACCGTCCAGAAGAGCACCGCGTCCACGTTCACTGGGACGGTGTCGGAGGTCAGCGTCTCCTCCGCGGCGAAGCTGGTAGTGACGGTGCGCTGGTCGATCCAGGCGGGGATGGTGTCCACGAAGGGGATGATCCAGAAGGGGCCGGGGCCCTTGAGCCCCACGTAGCGCCCCCAGCGAAGCACCACGGCACGCTCCCACTGCCGGGCGATCTTGGGGGAGAGCGCCGCCACCAGCCCCACCCCCACCCCCGCGAGCGTGGCGAGGGCGCTCCCGGTCGCCGCAGTTACGGCGACGCCCGCCAGGGAGGGCGCGGCCAGGCTGAGCGCGGCCAGGATGTTGGCGCGGGGGGCCTTGGGAACCGGCAGGTTCGGACGGACGGGCACCAGGTCGGTAGCGGCCATGGGAACCTCCTACGCGCTGCGGCGCTGGTCGAGGTGGATGATTACGTCGTCGAGCGAGAAGCCGAGCGCCGCGGCCTCCCGGAGGAACGAGTCCTCCAGCGCGGCCAGCTCCAGGTACAGCTCCTCCCGGCGGATCGCCTCGCGGGCGGAGCGGACCCGGGTCCCCTTCCCGGGACGGTCCTCCAGCACCCCCTGCGCCCGCAGCTCCGCGTACGCGTTCTCCACGGCGTTGGCGTTGACCCGCAGCTCCACGGCGAGCTGCCGGACGGTGGGGAGGGGGTCGCCCGGCTCCAGCAGCCCCGCGCCCACGGCGGAGCGGATGGTGCGGACGAGCTGCGCCTCGACCGGGGTTGGGTCGCCGGGGTCTACGTGGAACATGCGGCCAGCGGATGTAGAGGTCTCGTCTACTCTGTAGCTACGCGGCGGGAGTGTCAATAGTTTCCCGCGGGACGGCCTACTCCCGCCCCATCTCCAGCGTCCGCAGCGCGGCGCGGCGCCGCACCGTCATCTCCGCCACCTCGATGGCGAGGAAGACCTCCTCGGTCCACCCCTCCTCCTCCGCGAAGCCCAGCGCCGCCGCCAGCTCCCGGAGGTACTCCACCTCCAGCCCACGCCGCTGGAGCTCGGCTGCGATCTCTTCGTCGGTCATGTTCTGCATGGCGCACCCCCGGCTCGGAACAACGGACGTCGGTCACCGGTGCCGCGCTGCAGGGTCCGTTCCTGCCCGCGAACGCAGACGGGGCGCCCCGAGGGGAGCGCCCCGTCCCGTTCCCGGAGGGCGAAGCTCAGGTTGCCGCGGCCGGGTCTCGCCCGGTGCGGGCCATCATCCGCCGGATGGGGATGGCGAGCAGCGCCAGCACCACCGCGGCGGCCATCAGGAGGACGGTGGTGGTGGTGAAGAGCTCCGGCATCTGCTCCAGCTTCTCGGGGTCCACGCGTCCGCCCACGAGGCCGCCGATCAGGTTCCCCACCGCGGAAGCCAGGAACCAGATCCCCATCATCTGCCCCGCGTACTTGCGCGGCGACAGCTTGGTCATGGACGAGAGCCCCACGGGGCTGAGGCAGAGCTCGCCCACCGTCTGGAAGAAGTAGCTCCCCACCAGCCACCAGGGGGACACCAGGAACTGGCCGCCGCTCTCCACCACGCGGTTGGCGGCGAAGATCATCAGGAAGAACCCGAGCCCCGCGAAGAAGAGGCCGAGCGCGAACTTGGCCGGGCTGGAAAGGTCCGCGTTGCGCCTCCCGAGCGCCACCCAGAGCGCCGCGAAGGCGGGCGCCAGCAGGACGATGAAGAGCGAGTTCACCGACTGGAACCACACGGCCGGGATCTCGAAGCCTCCCACCATGCGGTCGGTGAAGTCCGCTGCGAACAGGTTCAGCGAGGTGGGCGCCTGCTCGAAGGCGCTCCAGAAGACCGCGGCGAAGACGAAGAGCACCACGATCACGGCCACGCGCTTCCGCTCGTCGCCGCCCAGCCCGCCGAACAGGAACACGTAGCCGAAGAACGCGGCGGCCAGCCCCACCAGCACGAAGGTCATGTTCTGGCCGATCACCTGCGCGTTCAGCGCCACCGTCCCGGTGGCCGCCAGCACGAAGAGGGCGGCGATCACGACCACCAGGCCCACGATGAAGAGCCTGACCTGTCCCTCCTGCCGGCGCTGGACCGCGGGGTCCGGGTGCCGGGGGGGCTCCATGCCGATGTCGCCCAGCGTCTTGCGGGCGCGGAGCGTGTAGACGATCAGGCCCACCGCCATGCCGACGCCGGCCGCGCCGAAGCCGTAGTGCCACCCCACCATCTCGCCGAGCGCCCCGGTGATGAGCTGCCCGAAGAAGGCGCCGATGTTGATCCCCATGTAGAAGATGGAGAAGCCGGCGTCGCGGCGGGCGCTGGCCTCCTCGCTCCCCATGGGGTACAGCTCGCCGACGATGGCGGAGATGTTGGGCTTGAGGAGCCCCGTCCCCATCACGATCAGCACCAGTCCCAGGAAGAAGAACACCTTCCCCGAGGTCCCCGCCCCCGCCAGCCCGGACAGGCCGATGGAGAGGTGCCCCCCGGTGATCAGCACCGCGCCCCACCAGATGGCCCGCCGCAGCCCGAGGAGGCGGTCTGCCACCCAGCCGCCCGGGAGCGACGCCAGGTACACGAAGGCGCCGTAGATGCCGACGATGGCGGAGGCCTGGTCGCGGCTGAACCCGAAGCCGCCCTCGGCCAGCGCCGCGGCCATGAAGAGCACCAGGAGGGGGCGGAGCCCGTAGAACGAGAACCGCTCCCACATCTCGGTGAAGAACAGCGTCGCCAGCCCGCGCGGGTGCCCGAAGAACCCGGTGTCGTGCGATGAGTGTCCGTGCGGCGCCGGGGGCGCCACCGTGGCGGACGAGGAATTCCTGGGGGTCTGTGCCATCGGGGTGTCGGTGACGGGTGGACGGGTCGGTGCAGCGGGTGCGCCCGGCGAGCCGCGGATTCAGCGGCCCGCTCCCGCGGGCGATGCGACCCGGTGTCAGCGTGCCGCAGGTGAGTGCCTGGATTCCGGAAAAGACGTCAAGCTACGTGCCCGCCGCGCGATGCGCCAGGATGTTCGCGTCCTCGCGGCGCGGGACGGTCAGGGGGTGGGGAGCCCCACCAGCAGCGCCGTCGCCAGTACCACCAGCACACCGAGGCCCACCTCCGCCCCTACGGCGGCGCGGAGCCGCCGGTCGGCGCCCTCCCTCCCCAAGGCGGGGGTGACCCGCCGCCAGTTGTACGCGCCGGCCGCGGCGGCCAGCGCCAGCAGCGCCAGCTTCACCAGGAGCGCGCGGCCGTAGGCGGTGGCCCACAGCTCGGCCGGGGCTCCCAGGTGGAAGAGCGCGCTGACCACTCCCGTGGCCGCCGCGGTTCCCGCGCCTATCAGCGCCACCGGGGAGAAGGCGCGCACCAGCGCGGCCAGCGCCGCCCCCCGCCCGCCGGGGGCGGCGCCCACGGCCGCGGGGATCCCGATCCC
>DASYWD010000560.1 GCA_035936415.1 Longimicrobiaceae bacterium | reverse complement strand
GTGCGGGGGTGCACGCCGCGAGCGCGAGCGCGCAGGCGGCCAGGGGAGGAAGCGCGGAACGGGCTCGGGGCATCGTGGGCCGGGTGCGGGGGAGGGCGCCGGGAGCGGGAGTCTTACCCGCCAATATGGCATCGCCGGGGGCGGAGGGGCAACGCCGTGGCTTCGCCAGCACTGGCGGGTCTTCCTCGACTCCCCGCCTGCACGTACGTTACACGTGCACCACAATGGGAGATCCGTAATGAAAAAGCTCACCATCAGGGTGGACGATGAGGTCTACGACGGCCTGTACCGGGTGGTCGGACCTCGCCGCATCAGCCAGTTCATCGAGAACCTGGTACGGCCCCACGTCGTGGAGGAAGACCTCGCGACCGCCTACGAGCAGATGGCTGCCGACGAGGAGCGTGAGTCCGCGGCCAGGGAATGGTCCGATGCCCTGCTCCCGGACGTCGCCGATGAAACGAGGTGAGGTCTGGTGGGTCAACTTCGATCCTTCCCTCGGCGGTGAGATCCGCAAGCAGCGCCCGGCGGTGATCGTCAGCAACGACGCATCCAACCAGCACCTGAACCGGGTGCAGGTGGTCCCGCTCACCAGCCGGGTCGACCGGCTGTTTCCCAGCGAGGCTCTCGTGGTGCTGAACGGGGAGCCCCGGAAGGCGATGGCCGACCAGCTCACCACCGCGAGCAAGGAGCGCCTGTCCCGCAGGGCGGGAACGCTCTCCCGGGAGGACGTGGAGGCGGTGGAGCGGGCACTCCGGATTCAGCTTGCGCTGCCATCGTAGCAGCCGTGCTCGCCGCGGGATGCGCGCACCTGCGGCTCGCCTGGCGGCACCCGTCCGACAGCAACGAAGGGGAGTCCCGCCCGGGGCTCCCCTTCGCCATTCCGTCCGGCCGCGGCCGCGCGTCAGGCGGGCACGGGCTCCAGCATGGAGCCGAGGAGGCGGACCGGCTACTCTTCCCCCTCCGCTCCGCGGCGCCGCAGCGCCTCCATGTCCAGCTCCGTGGACGGGGTGGTGTCCGCGCCGAAGACGCGCCGCATGTAGGCCAGCGCGCGGCGGTTCTCCTCCTCGGATACCGAGGCCATGCAGTCCTCCGGGACGTGCAGGTGGAAGTCGCGCATGTAGGCGTCGCTGGCGGTGAAGAGCACGCACACGTCGCCGCTGATCCCGGTCAGCACCAATCTCCGCACGCCCAGGTACTTCAGGAGGGTCTCCAGCGTGGTGGCGAAGAACGCCGAGTGCTTGGGCTTGAGGACGAAATAGTCGTCCGGGTCCGGGCGGAGGATGCGCGCAAGCGGCTCCCCCCGCACCCCGCCCCGGAGCACGTGCTCCGTCACGTCGCGGAAGTCGGAGCGCCAGCGGCCGAAGTTGTCGTTGGCGTAGACGACGGGGATCCCCGCCTCCTTCGCCCGCCGCCTCAGCGCGGCGGTGCGCTCCGCCGCCGCCACGGCCCTCTCCAGCATCCCTTCCGCGCCGGGGAACTCCAGGTCGTTGATCATGTCGACCAGCAGCAGCGCCACCGGCGAATGGTCGGGCGCGTTCCCGTGCAGGTCCTGGTTCTTGGGCGGCATCGGCGGCATCGGCACGGGTGGAGGAGGAGAGCTGTTCCCGCTCCGGAATGCAGGCGACGTGCCGGGATCCCCCCGCCTACTTCCGCAGGCGCCGGAGGTGGGCGGGCGCCAGGTACCAGAGGAGGCGAGCCCGCTCCGGGTCGGGCGGGCCCTCGAACTCCAGGAGGCAGGCCGCCCCCTTCTTCATCTCCACGAACGACGGGGTACGTCCGGAGAGGAGCCAGCTCACCAGCTCGCCCAGGTCCGGCTCGTGCCCCACCATCGCCACCGGGCCCGCCGGCCGGGGGAGCGAGCGGAGGCGCTCCACGAGGAGGGAGGGGTGGACGCCCGGGGCCAGCTCCTCCCAGCGTTCGGCGGGGATCCCGCCGAACGCCTCCGCGACGATCTCCGCGGTCTGGACGGCGCGGACGAGCGGGCTGGCCGCCAGGACGCCGAGACGGGGGACGACCCGGCGCAGCCCCCGCGCCGCGCGGCGCATCCGGCGGCGCCCTTTCGGGGCGAGGGGGCGGAGGCCGTCGTCCCGGCCCGTGCGGGCGAACTCCTCCCGCTCCTCGGCGATGGCGTGGCGGATCACGAGAAGCTGCATGCGTCCTCCGGCTGCGCGGGTCGTCGCTGGCACCGGGATCCGGGTCTGCACGACGCGGACCCGCGGCGCGGGGAACATCCGCGGCGCGGCCCGGTACCCGGTGCGTGCCCCCGACGCTCGCCCGTCCCATCCACACTTCCCGATGCTGAACCGAGCCCCCATCACCGTGGAGGAGGCGCTCCGCCGCCAGAAGCGCCTCCTCGTCTTCGGCGGCGTGATCCTGGTCGCGCAGCTTCTAAACACCGCCATGCTGTGGGTCTTCACCGGCCGGTTCCCGGTCTGGGCGGGGCTGGCCCTGGTGGGCGTGTGGCTCTTCTACGCCATGCTCCTCCGCCAGCACCGCCGCCTCCGTGCGCTCCCGCCGCCTCCGGCCGCAAAGCCGGGGAAGAAGCGGAAGCGCCTCCGCGACCCGCACCGCCGCGGTCCACCCACGCGGCCCAGGGGGGGATGATCCACAGGGCCATCGCGAGCCAGGCCAGGGTGCGAACGTCCGGCGGGGGTGGGGCGCCGACGCCGCCCAGGTAGATCCCGAGCAGCAGGGCCACCAGCCCACCGAACGCGGCCCACCCGGCCACCCCCCGCGGACGCACCGTCGCCAGGTAGACCGCGAGGCCCGCGGTGAACAGGGCGCCCTCCACGGCCAGCGTCCCCGCCACGGAGTGCCAGAGCCCGAGCCCCACCTCCGCTCCCCCGGGGTAGAGCGGCAGGTCCGGGCGGTGCGTCACCCAGTCGAGAATCCAGTGGCTGAGGACGAGCAGCCCCACGACGGCTCCGCCCCGGCGGTCCCGCCTCCACAGCGCGTAGGCCCCCCCGGCCAGGAGGCTCCATCCCAGCGTGGCGAGCAGGCTGTGCGTGACGGGGTAGTGGACGAATTCGAGCGGAGTGAACGCCGTCGCTCCCGGGGCGACGTGCACCCGCTCCCAGCCGAGCAGGAGGAGCACGGGCCAGACCAGGTCCGGGAGCTGGCAGGCGGCGAAGAGAACCCCCAGCGAGACGCGGGGCGCCGCGCGCTTCGCGGCGAGCGCCACGGCGAAATGGCCGATGAACACGTTGCCTCCGTCGTGAAAGGGACCGCCTACCGCCCGCCCGCCGAAGCCGCCACCCCGGCGAGCAGCAGCTCCACCATGCGCCCGAAGCTTTCGTCGACGGACTCCGGCATCCCGAAGCCCCCGCCCCGCTCCAGGACGACGAACCCGTGCAGCGCGCTCCGGAACGCCCGCGCCAGGTGCACCCGGTCGGCTTCGGTGACCCCCGCATCCCCCAGCGCCCGGAGCACGGGGAGCACCGGCTCCGCCAGGGCCCGGTAGAGCTCGTCGTCCTCCCCCGGACGCACCGCCCGCTGCGCCGCGCCGTAGAGCCCCGGGTGCTCCCGCGCGAAGCGGCGGTACGCGTGCGCGACCTCCCGCAGCGCCTCGGTCCCCGTCCTCCCCTGCACCGCGGCGCGCAGCGCCACTCCGAGCTCCCGCGCCGCCTGCAGCGCGAGGAGCCGCCGCACCCCCTGCAGCCCGTCCACGTGCGCGTACAGCGAGGGCGGGCGCACCCCCAGGCGCGACGCAACGGAGGCGAGCGTCACCGCGTCCGCCCCTTCCGCGTCCGCGATCTCCGCCGCCGCGGCGACCACGTCCCCGGCCGAAAGCCCCGCCTTGCGAGCCATCATCGCGCGACCCCTCCCGGAGAGGTGTGACTAACGCCATTAGGCACGGCCGAAGTATGCCTAATGGCATTAGTCATGTCAAGCCCGGTGCGCCCGGGGTGCAGAAAGGCCCTTCCCGCGGCTCAGCGGGAAGGGCCTCGTGTGGAGGGTGTGGAGGTGCGCGGCTATCTCGTCGCGACGGCGAGCCCCGCCCCGCGGCGGCAGGCGTCCACGTATCCCGCCTCCACGGTGCGGCACGCCTCCTCCCGCTCCGCCTCGCCGCTCGCCAGCACCCGCAGCTGGGTTCCCACCGACTCGTAGCAGCGGGCCTTGTCCTCCGTGTCCGGGAGCTCGCGGCAGTAGGCGACCCCGTCCTCGGCGCGCGAGGTCACGTTGAGCATGTTGGTGGCGGCGCCCACGTGGCACCAGGCGCGGTCCGCCGGGTCCGGCACGGCCGCGCAGCGACGGCGCGACTCAGCCCGGTTCTGCACCGTCATCCCGCTGATGTCCCGCCCCAGGCTCACGAAACAGGTGGAGCGCATCCGCTCGGGGACGCGCAGGCACTCACGCGCCGTCCGGGCGACGTCCTGCCCGGTGAAGTGCAGGATCACCGACGTCTGCATGGAGTAGCACGCGCTCCAGTAGCGCTCCTCCACCACGGTGCAGGGGTAGAGGAGGTCGTCCGGGTCCAGCGCCTTGAACGTGGGCGGACCCGCTCCCGCGCCGTGGTGCGCGTGCGCTCCGCCGCCGTGCGCCCCGTGCGCCAGCTCCGCGGCCGGGTGGTGCGGCATCATGGCGTTCACCGCGTTCTCCATGAAGGCGCCCTGGTAGCACGTCTCCCGCTCGAAGCCGGAGTCCAGGAGGTCGCACCCCTTCAGCGCGGTGGGGAGGTCGTGGCCGTGGAACATCACCAGCCCGTGCCCCATCCCGTGCGCGCACTGGAACTGGAGCCAGGTCCGCCCCTCCGCGCGGTGGTCCCGGCAGAGGGCGTTGACCGCCTCCGCCGACACCTCGCCCCCGCTGCGCCGCGCGTCCATGAAGTACGCCTGCACCACCCCGTGGTAGCACCCGGACTGGTGCTCCGGCGTGCAGGCGGCGAAGCTCTCCCCCACCCGCTCGGCCCCGGCGAACGCCGCGATTCCGATGCCGTGCGCGTACACGTGCGCGTCGCGCGCCACGTCGCGGTCGCGCGCCACCACCGCGTTCAGCGCCTCCATGGCCGGGCGCACCCCCTGCGCGCGGAGCGTCGCCAGCAGCATCGCGTCGTAGCACGCCTGCTTCCGCTGCGCGCCCAGCCGCCCGC
>DASYWD010000559.1 GCA_035936415.1 Longimicrobiaceae bacterium | reverse complement strand
GCTCGCAGTCGGCCAGGGCGCGGCGCTCGCGCTCCAGCCCCGCGCGCGCGGCGGCGGCCGCCTCGTCCAGGAGGGGGACGGTGGCGCGCGCCTCCACCATCTCACGGCGCATGGCGGAGAGCAGCTCCGCCACCTGGTCTTCCGGCTCGCTGCGGCCCAGCTCCGTCTGGAAGCTGCTCCAGGTGCGCGAGAAGAGGTTCTTCAGGTCGTCGAACATGCACGGAAGATACGCGGCGCCCGCGCGCCGTGCAAACCGCTCCCGGAGGCGCCCTCCACCGGGCCCGATTGTTGCTCCTCCCGGGGCCAACACTTGCGAATCCGAGGAAACATGCCCGATACAGCCGGCGGCGAGAAGAGCCTCCCGTTTCTCCAGAAGCTCACGAAGGAAGAGACGAAGTCCCTCACCCACGGCGACTTCTGGATCCCCGAGGCAGAGCGCGAGATCTACAAGCGGGCCCTGCGCACGCTGAACGAGGCGGGCGTCCCGTACGTGGTCGCCGGTGCCTACGCCATCTACGAGCACACCGGCATCTACCGGAAGACGACGGACCTGGACCTGTTCGTTGAGCCCGCCGCCGTGGTCCCCGCCATGCGGGCGCTGCGGGAGGGCGGCTTCCGTACCTGCCTCTCGCAGTCGCACTGGCTGGCGAAGGCGAAGGACGGGGAGTACTTCGTCGACATCATCTACGGGATGGGGAACGGGCTGGCGCTGATCGACCCGGACTGGTACCGCTACAGCTCCCCGGCGATCCTGGCGGCCACCCCGGTGCGGGTGGCGCCCGCGGAGGAGTTGATCTGGCACCGGCTCTTCATCAACGAGCGCCACCGCCAGGACATGGCCGACATCGCCCACCTGATCCTGTGCGTGGGCGGGCACCTCGACTGGGAGCGCCTGGTGGAGAAGACCGGGCCTCACTGGCCGCTGCTCCTCGCGCAGATCCAGATGTTCTACTACGTGTACCCGGGCTACCGGAGCCGCGTCCCGGACTGGGTGCTCACGAACCTGCTGGACCGCGCGCGCTCCGAAACGGGGCGGGAGGAGCCGGACGAGATGGCCACCCGCGGGACGCTGATCTCCCGCTTCAGCTTCGCCATCGACGTGAACGAGTGGGGCTTCCAGGACATGCGCGAGGACTCCATCCGGGCCATGAAGGCCAGCCCGGAGGTGCGCCGCATCGTGGAGGCGGACGTGTGGGACGAGTGCGCGCCGGAGGGGACGTCGGGCTCCGGCGTGCCGGACGAGGTACCGACCGACGAGATCCGGGAGGAGATGGCCTGATGCAAGGAGACGGACGGAACGACGGACCGCCGCGGGCACCCGGGGCGGAGGAGCGGCGGGGGCGGCGCAGGACCGACGACGCGCGGAAGGTGCGGATCGCGGCGGTGGGCGACTTCCACTGCGGCGAGCAGGACGTGGGCGCCTACCGGGCGCTCTTCGCGCGCGCCAACGACGAGGCCGACGTGCTGGTCCTGGCCGGCGACCTGACCCGCTGGGGGACGGCGGCGGAGATGCGCGTGGCCGTGGGGGAGCTCGCGGACGTGAAGATCCCCATCGTGGCGGTGCTCGGCAACCACGACCACGAGTCCGACCAGCTCGCCGACGCGCACGCGATCCTCCGCGAGCGGGGGGTGCACGTGCTGGACGGCGACACCTTCGAGCTGAACGACGCCGTGGGCTTCGCGGGTGTGAAGGGGTTCATGGGCGGCTTCGGGCGGGGGACGCTCACCGCCTTCGGCGAGGCGGCCACCAAGGCCTTCGTGGAGACCACGCAGGAAGAGGTGAAGAAGCTGGAGCTGGCGCTCCGCAAGCTCGCCACCCCGGTCCGCGTGGTCGTGCTGCACTACGCCCCCGTGCTGGACACGGTGATGGGCGAGCCGGAGATCATCTTTCCGTTCCTGGGCTCGGACCGGCTGGCGGAGCCGCTCGACCGCTACAAGGCCACCGTCGCCTTCCACGGCCACGCGCACGTCGGCACCTTCGAGGGGAAGACCCCCGGCGGCGTCCCGGTCTTCAACGTTTCCATGGCGCTGGTGCGCAAGGAGGGGGTCGGGGAGATGTACTACCTGCACGAGATCCGCCTCCCCGAGCGCCGCGAGCGGCGTGAGGCGGAGCCCTCCGCGATGCTCCGCGAAGCGGGGGCCGAGACGGCGGACTAGCTCCCGGGCGGGCCTGTCCGCCTCCCGCCCCCGCCGTTCACCCCCACTTCTCCAGGAACCGCATCAGCGCCGCCTCTTCCGGGTAGTACTCCGGCGACTCCGCCTCCACGTGGCGCGCCTCCTTGCGCATCAGCGGCTCGATGGTCTTCCCCGCGAGGTAGCGGTCCAGCACGGCGGGGTGGATGTAGGCGGAGCGGCAGACGGCGGGAGTGTTCCCCAGCTCCGTGGAGACCAGCTTGCAGGCGAGGACCACTGCCTTCCGGGCCTCCCGCTCGCTCTTCGCGGGGCCCAGGTCGGCCAGGATGGTGGCGGCGCGCACGGTCCCCCCCCAGGTGCGGAGGTCCTTGGAGGTGTAGCGCTGGCCGGCGATCTCCTTGAGGTAGGCGTTCACGTCGCGCGCGGTGACGTTGCGCACCTTCCCCTCCTCGTCCACGTAGCGGAAGAGCCGCCGCCCCGGCAGCTCCATCATCTCCCGCACGATCTCCACCAGCGGCGTCTCCGCCACCACGGTGCGCTGGTCCACCGAGCTCTTCCCCACGAAGCGGAAGACCAGGTCGTTCCCCTCGATGGTCAGGTGCTTCTTCCGGAGGGTGGCGATCCCGAACGTCTTGTTGTTCACGGCGTAGCGCTCGCTCCCCACCCGGAAGTAGGCGCGCGACATCAGCCGGACGACGGTCGCCAGCACGCGCTCGCGCCCCAGCCCCTTCCGCTGCAGGTGCCGGTTGGTGACCTCGCGGATGCGGGGGAGGTCGTGCGCCAGCGCCAGGAGGCGGCGGTACTTGCGGCGCCGGTTCTTGGCCTGGTAGTCGGGATGATAGCGGTACTGCTTCCGCCCCGCGGCGTCGATCCCGGTGGCCTGCACCTTGGCGTCCGCGTCCGCGGCGATCTCCACGTCGACCCAGGCGGGAGGGATGGCGAGCGCGCGGATCCGCGCCAGGGCTGCCTTGCTCTTCAGCGGCTTCCCGTCCGCGCGGAGAAAGGTGAACCCTTTCTCGGGCGTTCCGACCCGCCGCCAGACGGCCCCGCCGTCGTCCCCGCGCCGCTTCCGGCTGGATTTCTTGCTCATCGGCGGCGAGAAAGGGTGCAGGCTGAGTCCCCGCTCAGGGTGCCGCGCGTACCACGCCCCGCTCCTCCGCCGCCTCCAGCGGCGAGGGGACCTGGTAGTACGGGTCGCCCAGCACCGCGGCCACGGTGCGCAGCGAGTCGGCGAGCGCATTGTAGCGGTCCACCGCGGCGTGGTTGCGGGCCAGCACCCGCTCCCACTCGCGGAAGCGCTCGTTGCGCCGCTCCACGTGCTGGTTGTACGCCTCCAGCTCCACGCGGTAGAGGCCGTACACGGTGGCCGGGAGCGCGTCCCCCCTGGCCTCCCTGTCGAACCTCCGCAGCGCCCCCCGCTCCCGCTCCAGCTTCTGGTCCTCCGCGTCGAGCACCTGCTTGAGGGTGTCCAGCTCCGCGCGCGTCCGCATCACCTCGGCCCCCGCGTCCACCAGCCGCGACCGGAGCGCGACCAGCTGCACCCGGTCGTCCGCGTGCACGCGCCAGTCGTACAGCTCCTTCGCCACCTTCCCCGCCAGCAGCAGCAGAAGGAAGGCGAGCAGCGAGCGCAGACGCAGGCTCACCGCGCCGCTCCGGGCGGTCGGCAGCGCTGGACGGAGGGGGGGCGGCTGCGGCTCAAGGCACGGCGAAGGGGCTCGGTTCCATGCACGGAGTGGACGACGGAAGATGCCGCGGCGGCTCCCGCCACGCAACCGCCCGGGAAGCCGCCTCCCCCGGGGCGGAAACATACGGTCCGGTGGCACGCATCGTGCTGCCTAACACTATTCCGCAGAATGAGTTAGATTGAATAGCGGAAACCATTTCGGAACGCGTGACAGGAGATGCCGATGCAGCCGAGGAGACGACGTCCGCCGCCGCCGTGGGAGCGTGGGAGGCAGGAGCCGCGCCACCCGCTGGGACACGCCCGGCGCCGCTGGCCGCGCGAGTACGACGGCGGTGTCCCGGGCGCGGCGCCCCGGCTGAACCCGCGCTACCGGCGCGCCTTCGACGGCGGTGACCCCACCGGCGAGCGCCGCACCGAGGGCGGCGTGCGCCGCAGGCGCTCCACGCTGGACCGGATCCGGCGCAACCCGGTCCGGCACGGCCTGGTGGGTCTGGCCGTCGCGGGGGCCGCGGCGCCCATCACGATGGCGCGGTACCAGCAGGTGGTGCGCAACGACCCGTCTCACGAGCAGATCCTGACCCACACCCCGGTGGCGGGGATCAACGAGATGGCCGTCGCCAACGCCTGGCGAGCCGCGGCCGAGGAGGCCGAAGCGCGTGCGATGGACCCGCGCGAGGTCACCATCGCGGAGAAGCTGGAGCGCTACCGCGACCTGGGGCTCGATCGCGACCTGGCAGAGGACATCTACGACATCGCGCTGGAGAACGACATCGACCCGGAGGTGGCGTTCGGCCTCGTTCGGACGGAGAGCGAGTTCAAGAACCACGCGACCAGCCGCGTGGGCGCCATGGGGCTCACGCAGCTCATGCCCAAGACGGCCGAGTGGCTGGAGCCGGGGACCCGGACGAGCGACCTGCGCAACCCGGAGACCAACCTCAAGATCGGCTTCCGGTACCTCCGCGACCTCATCAACAAGTACGAGGGCGACGAGCGGCTGGCGCTCCTGGCCTACAACCGCGGCCCGGGGACGGTGGACCGGGTGCTCAAGCGCGGGGGCGACCCCGACAACGGCTACGCGGAGGCGGTGATCACCGGCAAGGGCGTCCACTGACGCCTTCGCCCGGCGCTCCGGGACGCACGACGGCCCCACGAGAAATCTTCGTGGGGCCGTCGTGTTTTTACCTCGCGGGCCGTGGGTGCGTCGCGCGGGCGGTCAGAGGCGGGATGGTCTCCGGAAGAACTGAACTCGCTTCGCTCAGACATCCACTTCTTCCTCCGACCACCCCGCCTCCTCCCTGTCACCCCCTTCGCGACCGTGCCGAACTGCAGTCGCCGCTCTCCCCTCCCCTGCTTGCGGGGGAGGGGGCGGGGGTGGGGGGCCGCACTCCCCGCCTACGACTCCCCCGGCCCGGGCACGAGGAAGATCCACTCCCACCGGTTCCCCTCGCGCCGGAAGCCGGCGCGGAGGTCGCGGTAGCCCGGGTCGGTGACCCAGGCGGGCGGGGCCGCCCAGACCAGGCCGTCGCGCGTGGCGACCCCGCGGTCGAGGAGGAAGGGGAGGCGGTCGAACCGGCGGAATGCTTCCTGTTCCCAGCGGCCCACCGCCTCCACCACGCCGTCCCCGCCGCCGAGCGAGTGGGTGAACTGGCGTGCCATTACGGGCCGGAGCGCCGCCAGGTCGCGGCGCGACGCCGCGTCGCGTACCGAGAGGAGGAACTCCGCCAGGTCGCCGGTAGCGGCCAGGGCCGGGGGGCGCGCCTCGAACACCACCCGCTCCTTCGGCACCCACCCTTCCGCGTGAGGCGTGCACACGATGCAGCGCACGTACAGCGATGCCGAGTCGGAGCGCAGCACCTCCAGGCGAGTGAAGGAGTTCGGGAGCGCCACCGTCGGCGCGCCCGCGGAGTCCGGACGGAGCGCGGTGCCCGCCTCGCGCGTCCACACCACCGCGTGCGGGAACGGCGGCGGGGGCGGTGCGGCGGGCGCGGGCTGGGGTGCGCGCCGGGGGCCGCCACACGCCGCGACGGTCAGGAGGAGGAGGGGAAGGAGCTGCCTCGCGTGCATCGGAACGGGGGTTCGGGTTCGGTCGGGCGTCGCGGCGGACGGATGCTTTGACGCCGGAGGGGGGCGCGGGTTCCCGCGGCCCGCCGTCGGCGTGTAGATTCCCCTCCCGTGCGCACCTCCCGTACCCGAGCCCCGGCGCCGAAGGTGACCGACCCTGAACGCCCTCCCCTCGCCCTCCTCTGCGCCGTCCCCCTGGAGGGGGCGGAGCTCCGCGCCGCGCTGGCGGACGCGGGCGAGGTGGAGGTCGGGCGCAAGCCCGCGACCGCCGGCACCCTGGGCGGCGTCCCCGTCCTCCTCTTCCCGGTCGGGATGGGGAAGGCCAACGCCGCCCATGGCGCCACCGCGCTCCTGGAGACCCGCGGCGTGCGCGGCGTGGTGGGCTTCGGGATCGCCGGGGCGTACCCGGGATCCGGCCTCGCCGTGGGGGACGTCGCCCTCGCCTCCGAGGTCGTCTACGCCGACGAGGGGGTGGAGACCCCGGGCGGCTGGCTCTCCACCGAGGGGATCGGCATCCCGCTCCTGGAGCGCGGCGGAGCACGCCGCTTCAACCGTTTCCCGCTCGAGGGCGAGCGGGTGGAGCACGCCCGCGCCGTGCTGGAGGCCGCCGGCGTCCGCGTGCGGGTCGGCCCGGCGCTCACCGTCTCCACCTGCTCCGGGACCACCGCACGGGGAGCCGAGCTGGCGCGCCGCTTCGGCGCCCTCACGGAGGGGATGGAGGGCGCCGCCCTGGGCCACGTCTGCGCGCTCTACGACGTCCCCTTCCTGGAGGTCCGGGGGATCAGCAACACCGTGGAGGACCGCGACCTCTCTACCTGGCGCATCGCCGACGCCGCGGCGGCCGCCCAGCGCGCCGTGCGCGCCCTCGCCGCCGCCTGGCCCGACTGAGCCGCCACTCTCGCACTTTCGTACTCCCGCACTTCGCACTTCGCACTCCCCATGCAGCTCACCCTCGGCTACTCCCCCTGCCCCAACGACACCTTCATCTTCGACGCCCTGGTGCACGGGCGCGTGGAGGTGGAGGGGGTCCGCTTCCGCGAGCGGCTGGAGGACGTGGAGACGCTGAACCGCCTCGCGCGGGAGTCGGCGCTCGACCTCACCAAGATCTCCTACGGCGCCATCCCGTACCTGCTGGACGACTACGTCCTGCTCCGGAGCGGGGGCGCCCTGGGGCGGAGGTGCGGGCCGCTCGTCGTCGCCCGCGAGCCCATGCCGGTGGAGGCGCTCCGGGGGAAGCGGATCGCCATCCCGGGCCGCTTCACCACGGCGAACCTACTGCTCCGCCTCTTCGACCCGGCGCTCGCGGAGGGCGTCGAGCTGGTGTACAGCGACGTGATGCCCGCGGTGGCGCGCGGGGAGGTGGACGCCGGGCTCATCATCCACGAATCGCGCTTCACCTACCCGGAGCACGGGCTGGTCTGCCTGCAGGACCTGGGGGAGTGGTGGGAGGGGGAGACGGGGCTCCCGATCCCGCTGGGGGGGATCCTCGCCCGGCGCAGCCTCGGGACGGACACGGCGCGGCGGGTGGAGGAGGGGATCCGCCGCTCGGTGGAGCACGCCTTCGCCCACCCCGGCGACGCGCTCCCCTACATGCGCGCCCACGCCCAGGAGATGGAGGAGAGCGTGATGCGCAGCCACGTGGAGCTGTACGTGAACCGCTTCTCCCGCGACCTCGGCAAAGAGGGGGAGCGCGCGGTCCGCACGCTGTTCGAGCGCGGACGCGCGGCGGGCGTGCTCCCCGCCGCGGAGCGGCCGCTCTTCGTGGCCTGATCCCCTCCCGGTCCCGCGCGGCTCAGTCGTCGCGCGCGCGGCGCACCGCGGCGGGCCTCCCCTTGATGCTCGCGCGGCCCATGGCGCGGATCACCTGCTCCGCGTGCTCCTCCGCCACCTCCACCAGGGAGAACTGGTCCGCGATCTCGATGGCGCCGATGGCGTCGCCCGGGATCCGCGCCTCCCCGGTGATGGCCCCCACGATGTCGCCCGGGCGGATCCCCCGCCGACGCCCCACCCCGAAGAACAGGCGCGTCATCTCCGCCCCACCCCGGCGCCCCCGCCGCGGCGGAGCCTCCGCGTGGTCCCGCCGGCCGCGCGGCCCGCGGCTATCGCGGTCCTCCCGCGGGCCGCGGCGCGGCTCGAACTGGGGGATGTCGTCCCCCTCCTCCGGCTCCTCGCCGCGCGTGGCGTCCGCGGCCATCTTAGCGGCCGCGGCGGCCACCTCCAGCAGGTCGTGCTGGTCCGCCAACGAGCGCACCACGTCCAGGTAGCGGTCGAACTCGTCCTCCTCCAGCGTCTCCAGGATCGCCGAGCGGATCAGCTCCAGCCGCCGGGTGCGCAGGTCGGCGATGGTGGGGATCCGCGCCTGCTCGATGGGCTGGCGCACCAGCCGCTCGATGGCGCGCAGCAGACCGTGCTCCCGGGGCTGCACCAGCGTGACCGCCGTCCCCTCCCGCCCGGCGCGCCCCGTCCGCCCGATGCGGTGGACGTACACCTCCGGCGTCTGCGGGATGTCGTAGTTCACCACGTGGCTCACGTGCTCCACGTCCAGCCCGCGCGCCGCCACGTCGGTGGCGATCAGCAGGTCGGCGGAGCCGTCGCGGAAGCGCTTCATCACCCGGTCGCGCTGCGCCTGGTTCAGCCCGCCGTGCAGCGCCTCCGGGTGGTAGCCGCGCACCGTGAGCGCCTCCGTCAGCTCGTCCACCTCGTTGCGCGTGCGGCAGAAGATGATCGCCGAGGTGGGGGCCTCCACGTCGAGGATCCGGCCGAGCGCCTCCAGCTTGTACGGACGCGCCACGGTGTACGCCACCTGCCGCACCAGCGGCGTCTCCAGCTCCGGCGCGCGGACGGTGATCCGCGCCGGGTCGCGCATGTGGCGCTGCGCCAGCTCCGCGATCCGCGGGGGGAAGGTGGCGGAGAAGAGCGCCGTCTGCCGCTCGGCCGGGGTCTCCTCGAGGATCGCGTCGATGTCCTCGATGAACCCCATGTCCAGCATCTCGTCCGCCTCGTCGAGCACCAGGTAGCGCACCGATCCCAGCTGCAGCGTACCCCTCCGGATGTGGTCCAGGATCCGTCCGGGCGTCCCCACCACCACGCTCACCCCCCGCTTCAGCTCCCGGAACTGCCGGTCGATGGCCTGGCCGCCGTACACCGCCAGGACGCTGACCCCCCGCCGCGCGCCGTAGCGGTGCACCGCCTCCGCCACCTGCACGGCCAGCTCGCGGGTGGGGGCCAGCACCAGGCCCTGCACCCCCCGGACGCCGCGCTCCACCTTCTCCACGAGCGGGAGCGCGAACGCGGCGGTCTTCCCCGTGCCGGTCGCCGCGCGGCCGATGACGTCCCGCCCCTCCATGAGCACGGGGATGGCCTCGATCTGGATGGGAGTGGGCTCCTCGTAGCCCAGGGCGTCCAGCGCGGCGAGCACCTCCGCGCTCAGCCCGAGTTCTTCGAAGGTGGCGACCTCCTGGGTCGCTCCGGCGGTGTTGGCGGCGTCTTCTGGCACGTTTATCAGTCCTCGTGGATCCTGCGCGTGGATCGCGCGGTACACCTGAAGGTGGGGGCTCGCGCCGCCGCGCGCCAGCGGCGCGCGCGGCGCGGTGCGGTGCTGCGCTAGTATCCCAGGTAGCCCACGTCGGGCTCCCGGGCGAAGGCGCGGAACGCCTCGTCCACGTCCTCGTGCCGCTCCAGCAGCGCCAGGAGACGGCGGAAGGAGAGACGCAGCATGCGCTCCCGCAGCAGGACGTCGGGCGGCACGGCAGGCTCCAGCCACTCGGGGAGGTACTTGTCCGTCGTCGGCTGCGAGGGGGCGTTGCTCATCCCGTCGTCGGGCGGGGCCACGCCCAGCCCGCAGCGCACCAGCTCGTACGCCAGGGCCGGGTCCAGCCCTTCCTCGCGG
The DNA here is from genome assembly GCA_035936415.1 of Longimicrobiaceae bacterium. NCBI lineage: Bacteria > Pseudomonadati > Gemmatimonadota > Longimicrobiia > Longimicrobiales > Longimicrobiaceae > Longimicrobiaceae bacterium. The sequence continues at coordinate 5,277 of DASYWD010000559.1, read as the reverse complement.
GCGACGTCGTAGAGCAGCTCCGCCAGCTCGGCCGGCATCCCGCTCCGCTCCGCGTCCTGCAGGATCTCGATCCTGCGGTGGGCGAGGTCCTGCTCCTCCGCCCCGGCCTCGGCCCTGGAGAGGACGCAGTCGGAGCTGCCGAAGTAGGTGTCCTCGGCGCGGCGCCGACGCCGGCGCTCGCGGTACGCGTTCAGGGCGTGCCCGGCGGCCGCCTCGCGGTCCGCCGGGGTCCCGCGGGCAGGGTCTGTCCGTTCCACCGGCATCTCCACGGCACGGGGTTGCGTCCGGCGCCCTTCGGCGCCGGCACGTTCTCGGGCCCGCCGAACCGGAGCAAGCCGCGGACCACCTCCGCGCACCTCCCGCGCGTGCCGCGGCTGCGGGCTGCCGGGATGGGCGCGATCCTTGCGTTTTCTGACGGCAGCACGACTACAACACGTGGCCCGCACGGAGCCACGGCACGTCACGCCCCCCTGGAACGCGTGCGGAGCCTCGCCAGGGCTCGCCGGCGGGGGTGGAGCCGGTCCGCCCTGCGCGCACCGGGCACCCGAGCCCCCCCTCGCCGGGTGGCTCCGCGCGCATGGCGGCACTGTCGACGGCGAAGCTCCCAGGCACCCCTTTGGACGGCAGAGGAACCCAATGACCGCTCCACGATCCCCGGCGTCACGCCTGCTCTCCAGCCTCCTGCTCGCGCTGGCGGTGGCGGCGGCCGACGCGGCCCCCCTCGACGCCCAGTACTTCGGGCGGAACAGGGTCCAGTACGAGGACTTCGACTTCAGGGTGCTGAGGACGGAGAACTTCGACGTCTACTACTACCCCGAGGAGGAGGTGGCCGTCCGCGACGCCGCACGCATGGCGGAGCGATGGTACGAGCGGCTCGCCCGCATCATCGACCACCGGTTCGAGGATCGGCAGCCGCTGGTGCTGTACGCCAGCCACCCGCACTTCCAGCAGACGACCACGACCGGGAGCGAGATCGGCGAGGGCACCGGCGGGTTCACGGAAGCCTTCAAGCGGCGCGTGGTGATGCCGCTGGCCGGCTCCTACGAGGAGACGGACCACGTGCTCGGGCACGAGATGGTGCACGCCTTCCAGTACGACATCGCCGGGTTCGGGCGCGCGGGGGCGGGGCAGCTGGAGGCCGCCGCGCGGCGGCTCAGCGTGCCGCTCTGGTTCACGGAAGGGATGGCCGAGTACCTGTCCGTGGGCCCGGTGGACCCGAACACGGCCATGTGGGTGCGCGACGCGGCGCTGTCCGGCGACATCCCCACCGTCGAGCAGATGACGTTCAGCCCGCGCTACTTCCCCTACCGCTGGGGACAGGCGTTCTGGGCGTACGTCGGCGGGCGGTGGGGCGACGCGGTGGTCGGGCAGATCCTGAAGCAGGTGGGCCAGGGCGTCCCGTACGAGGAGGCCTTCGAGCGGATCCTGAACACCTCGCTGGACGAGATCTCCGAGGACTGGCACACCGCCATCCGCCGCGCCTACCTGCCCCTGCTCGCCGAGCGGCGGGAGGCGCGGGAGATCGCGCGTCCGCTCATCACCCGGCGCGGCGAGGGCGGCCGCATCAACCTGGCGCCCTCGGTGTCGCCGGACGGGCGCTGGGTGGCGTTCCTCTCGGAGCTGGAGTTCCTGGACGTGGAGCTGTACCTGGCCAACGCCGAGACGGGCGAGATCGTTCGCCGGCTGCAGCGGGGCACCGCCTTCGACCCGCACTTCGGGAGCCTCCGCTACATCAACTCCGCCGGGACCTGGTCTCCCACGGGCGACCGGTTCGCCTTCTCCGCGCTCCGCAAGGGGAGGGACGTGCTGGTGGTCATCGACGTCCCGGGCGGCCGCAGGCTGCGGGAGTACGCCGTCCCGGGGGTGAGCGAGATCACCAACCCCAGCTGGTCGCCCGACGGGCAGACCATCGCGTTCTCGGGCACGCGGGGTGGTCTCACCGACCTGTGGGTGCTGGACGTGAGGACCGGCAGGGCCCGCCAGCTCACCAACGACCGCTACGCGGACCTCCAGCCGTCGTACTCGCCCGACGGGCGCACCATCGCCTTCGTCACCGACCGGGGCGGCGACACGGACTTCAGCACGCTGGAGTTCGGATCGTACCGGATCGCGCTGATGGACGTGGCCAGCGGGGAGATCCGTCCGGTTCCCGCCATGGAGACGGGCCCCGCGAGCGGGAGGGAGACCTGGGCCAAGAACATCAACCCGTCGTGGTCCAGCGACGGCGGGTCGCTCTACTTCATCTCCAACCGGCTGGGGATCTCCAACATCTACCGCGTCGAGCTGGCAACGGGGGCGCTCAGCCGGGTCACCGACCTCTTCACCGGGGTCAGCGGGATCACGGACCTCAGCCCGGCCCTCTCCACGGCGCGGACGTCGAACCGGCTGCTCTTCACCGCCTTCGAGCGGGGGGGCTACAACATCTACTCGCTCAGCGAGCCGGCCGAGCTGGCGGGCGTCGCGGTGGCGGACACCGTACCCTCCGCGGGCGGGGTGCCGCTGGCCGCGTTCCTCCCGCCCGTGCCGCGGCCCACGGAGCCGGCGTTCAACCGGGTCATGGCCATGCTCGGAGACCAGACCACCGGCCTTCCGACGCCCGACACCACCTGGGCGGTCCGCGACTACCGGCCGCGCCTCTCGCTCGACTACCTGGGGCAGCCGCAGGTGGGCGTCTCCACCGGGAGCGCGTTCACCGGGGGCGGGGTGTACGGCGGGATCGCCGCCATCTTCAGCGACGTGCTGGGCCACCACCAGGTCTTCGGCGCGGTGCAGGCCCAGGGGCAGATCGACGAGATCGGCTTCAGCACGGTGTACCTGAACCGGAAGCGCCGCTGGAACTTCGGGACGGCGGCGCAGCGGATCCCGTACATCGCGCTGGCGTACCAGCCGGCCCGCTTCGATCCCACGGACAGCCGCATCAAGGAGCAGCTGATCCGGCTCCGGTTCTTCGACACCAGCCTGCAGGGGCTCGCCCAGTACCCGTTCTCGCAGGTGCAGCGGGTGGAGTTCTCCGCCGGGGTGCGCCGCATGTCGAGGGACGCGCAGGTCCAGGAGGTCAGCGCCCCGGCCGAGATCGTCAACGGCCAGGTCGTCCTCGTCGGCAACCCCGAGTTCCGCCAGTTCGAAGACGACCGTTTCGAGACCGCCTACAACATGGTGGAGGGCTCGGCCGCGCTGGTGTACGACAACTCGCTCCTGGGGTACACCTCGCCCTTCGCGGGGCAGCGCTACCGCTTCGAGGTGACGCCCACGGTCGGCACCCTCCAGTTCGCCCAGGCGCTGGCCGATTACCGCCGCTACCTCTTCTTCCGCCCGTTCACCCTGGCCTTCCGGGGGTTCCACTTCGGGCGGTACGGGCGGGACGCGGAGCAGAACGAGCTGTTCAACCCCATCTACCTGGGGCAGCCGTTCCTGATGCGTGGCTACGGCGACGCTTTCAACCGGTGCTTCAACGGCCAGATCAACAACCGCAGCGACGACTGCCGGGTGGCGAACCGGCTCTTCGGGAGCCGGGTGGCCGTCGCCAACGCCGAGCTGCGCTTCCCCCTGATCCGGCAGCTGGTGCTGGGGAGCTCGTTCGGGCTCCCGCCGGTGGAAGGGTTCGCCTTCTTCGACGCCGGGACGGTGTGGGACCAGAACTCGGAGGTGGTGTTCGAGCGGAGGATCCTGAGCGACGTGACCGAGCGCGGGATCGTCACCAGCGCAGGGGTGGGCGGCCGCATCAACCTGTTCGGCTACCTGATCCTGGAGATCGACTACGTGAACGGGTTCGAGCGCGACCGCGGCTGGCACTGGCAGTTCGCCCTGCAGCCCGGGTTCTGACCCGGGGCGCGGTGCCCGCAGCACGCTCCCGCGAGGCCGGGCCGCCACGGCGGCCCGGCCTTGCCGCTTCCGGTGCGGCCGGGCTATGATTGCGCCATGAATGAGCCCTCACTCACCGGACAGCGCGAGGCCCGGCGCCGCGACATCCTGGAATCCGCGGTGCGGGAGTTCGCGGACCACGGCTTCTTCGCGGCGCGCATCAGCGACATCGCCGCGGGCGCGGGCGTCGCGGAGGGGACCATCTACCTCTACTTCGGCGGCAAGGACGACCTCCTGCTGACGGCCTTCCGAGAGCGCGTCAACGAGTTCTGCGAGTCGGTCCGCGGCGTGCTCCGCTCCGACGCCCCCTTCCCGGAGCGGCTGACGGCCTTCATCCGCATGCAGTTCGAGAGCATCGAGGCGCAGCCGGCGCTCGCCACGGTGCTCCTCCTGGAGTCGCGGCAGTCCAGCAAGTTCTACGGCGGCGCCGTGCGCGACGTGCTCCGCTCCTACGCGGGGGCCATCGACGACCTGCTGGAGAGCGGACGCGCGCAGGGCGCCATCCGCGACGACGCGGACGTCCCCCTCGCCCGGCGGATGCTGATCGGCGCCATCGAGGAGATCGAGCTGGAATGGCTCCTCGGCGACCACTCCCGCCCGCTCGTCCCCACCGCCCCGCAGGTGGCCGCCACCTTCTACCGCGGCCTCGCGCGCGGCTGAGCCCCCATGGAACCCCCGCAGGCCGGAGCCGGGCCGCTCCGGCTGGAGCTGGAGGAGGACGGGATCGCGCGGCTGGTGTTCGACCGCCCCGGGAGCCGCGCCAACTTCCTTTCCGGCGGGGTGCTGGAAGCGCTCGACCTCCTCCTCGGCGAGGCGGAGCGGCTCGCCGACGGGGGCCGCCTGCGCGCGCTGGTGGTCCGCAGCGCCAAGCCCGCCGTGTTCGTGGCCGGGATGGACCTGGACGAGCTGCGCGCGGTGCGCGACGCCGCGGAGGGAGCGGCGCAGGCGCGCCGCGGCCAGGCGGTCCTCCGCCGGCTGGAGCAGCTCCCGGTGCCCACCTTCGCCGCCGTGGAGGGCGCCTGCCTGGGCGCCGGGGCGGAGCTGGCGCTCGCCTGCTCGTACCGTCTCGCCTCGTCGGCTCCCGCCACCCGGATCGCCTTCCCCGAGGTACAGCTCGGGATCGTCCCCGCGCTGGGGGGGACGGTGCGACTGCCGCGGCTGATCGGCGTGCGCGAGGCGCTGGAGCTGATCCTCACCGGGAAGTCCGTCACGCCCGCCGAGGCGGAGCGGTTGGGGCTGGCGGACGCCGTGCTCCCCGCGGACGAATTCGATGCGGCGGTGCGGCGGTTCGTCCTGGAGCGGCTCCGCCGCGGACGGCTGCGGACGGGCGCGCGCCGCGGGGTGGCCCGGCGCCTGGTGGAGGACACGGCCCCGGGGCGGCGGGTGGTGTTCGCGCGCCTCCGGCGGGAGCTGGAG
>DASYWD010000558.1 GCA_035936415.1 Longimicrobiaceae bacterium | reverse complement strand
GACCTGCTCCGCCTGCGCATCGCCTCCTGCCGCGCCCGCGCCGCCGCCGCCCCATCCCCGGTGGCATTCGACCGCCCCCACCTGGCCGCCGCCCGCCGCACCCTGCACGAGCACGCCCCCCTCACCCTCGGCGACCTGGCGATCGGCGGCGCCGACCTGCGCGCCCTGGGCCTCCCTCCCGGCCCCCTCTACGGCGAGGTCCTGCGCGACCTCCTGGAGCGCGTCACCGACGACCCCTCCCTCAACGACCGCGAGGCGCTGCTGGACCTGGTCCGCCACCGCGTCGCCTGACGAACCGCCCCACACCCCCGCCCCCTTTCTACATTCTCCATTCTTCATTCTACATTCCTCCCTCTCGCTTGCGGCTCCCCGGCCGACCGTGTAGCGTCTCCGTACACCGCCGTGGCGTGCTCCCTGCATCCGGCGGGGACGTGAACCGAGACAGGACGGGTCGATTGGCGGAATCCGACGACGTTCCGGAACGCGAGCCGGGCGCAGCGCCCGGCACGACGGGAGGTGAGCGGTGGGCGTGATCCCCTGGGTGGTCATCGCGGTGCTGATCGCGCTGACCGGGCTGTACGTCGCCGCGGAGTTCGCGGCCGTGAGCGTGCGCCGCAGCCGGATCCGCCAGCGCGCCGAGCAGGGCGACGCCCAGGCGCTGCGCCTCCTCCCGGTGCTGGAGGACCCGCGCCGGCTGGACAACTACATCGCCGCCTGCCAGGTGGGGATCACCCTCACGAGCCTGATCGTCGGCGCGTACGCCCAGGCCACCATCGCCGTCCAGCTCCGCCCCGTGCTTCAGGAGCTGGCCGGGTTGAGCCCGGTGGCGGCCCGGTCGACCTCCACCGTGGTGGTGCTGGTGGGGCTCACCACGCTGGCGATGGTGCTGGGCGAGCTGATCCCCAAGTCGGTGGCGCTGCAGTTTCCCACCCGCACCGCGCTGGCGACCTCGCTCCCCATGGCGTGGTCGCTCGCCATCTTCTCCGGCTCCATCCGCGTCCTGAACGGGAGCGGGGCGCTGATCCTGCGCCTCTTCGGCGCGCCGAACGTGGGGCACCACCACATCCACTCCCCGGAGGAGATCGACCTGCTGATCGCGGAGAGCCGCGACGGCGGACTCCTGGAGCCGGACGAGCACCGCCGGCTGAGGCGCGCCCTGCAGCTCGGGATCCGCCCCGCGCGGCACCTGATGGTCCCCCGCCCCCAGATCTCCGCCATCGAGATCGGCACGCCCATGCCGGAGGTGGTGCGGGCCGTTTCCGAGAGCCCCTACACGCGCCTCCCCGTCTACCGCGGCACCATCGACCACGTGGTGGGGATGGTGCACACGCGCGACCTGTTCACGCGGTACCTGGAGGGGCGCCCCACCACGCTGGAGGAGCTGCTCCGTCCCATCCTGATCGTACACGAGAGCGTCACCGCCGACCGGCTGCTGACGCTCATGCGCGAGCGGCGCAGCCACCAGGCCGTGGTGGCGGACGAGTTCGGCGGGGTGGCCGGGCTGGTGACGCTGGAGGACGTGCTCACCGAGGTGATGGGCGACGTGGCGGACGAGTTCAAGACTGCGGAGGCCCGTCCCGAGCGCCTCCCCGACGGCCGGGTGCGGCTCCCCGGCTTCCTCCGCCTGGACGAGGCGGAGCCGTGGATCGGGATCTCGCTCGAGGGCGAGGCCGACACCGTGGGCGGCCGCGTGGTGGAGGAGCTGGGCCACCTCCCCGAGCCCGGGGAGCGCGTCGTGGTGGACGGGGTGGAGCTGGAGGTCGAGGCGGTGACCAACCACGCCGTCGCCTCCCTCATCGCGACGCCGCTGGACGGCGGCGACGAGGACCCGGGAGAGGAGGGGTAGCGTGGTCGCCATGCTGATCGTCGTCGTGCTGCTCCTGTTGAACGCGCTCTTCGTGGCCGCGGAGTTCGCCATCGTAGGCGCTCCCCGCGTCTCGGTGGAGCGCCGCGCCGCCGCGGGCGACCGGGTCGCGAAGCTGGTCCTGCGCATCCTCCGCGACCCGCGCCGCCAGGACCGCTACATCGCCACGGCGCAGCTCGGGATCACCGTCGCCAGCCTGGGGCTGGGCATGTACGGCGAGCACGCCCTGGCCGACTGGATCGGCCACCAGCTCGAGGCCGCCGGCGTGGGGGAGCTGCGCTGGATCGCCGCGCACACCGTCGCCAGCATCATCGCCGTGGCCATCCTCACCTACTTCCACATCGTGGTGGGGGAGATGGTCCCCAAGTCGCTGGCGCTGCAGCAGCCGGAGCGCACCGCCATGTGGGTCACGCGGCCCATCCTCTGGATCCAGACCGCGACCTACCCGCTGATCGTGGGGCTCAACGCCCTGGGGAACGGCCTGCTGCGGCTGGCGGGGGTGAACCGCACCTACGCAACCGGCGAGCACTACCGCACCCCGGAGGAGCTGCAGTTCATCGTCCGCGAGAGCCAGGCCGGGGGGCTGCTGCGGAAGGAGTCCGCGGAGGTGGTGCAGGAGCTGCTGGACTGGGCGGACCTCACGGCGGGCGAGGTGATGGTCCCCCGCGTCCGCATCACCGGCATCCCCGTGGGGGCCTCCTTCCAGGAGGTGCGCGAGACGGTGCGCGCCCACCCCCACACCCGCTACCCCGTCTATCGCGGGAACCTGGACGAGATCGTGGGGATGGTGCACGTGAAGGACCTGTTCCGCCGCCTCCGCAACCGCCGCTCGGTGCACGCCAACGACGCCCGCCAGGTGCCGTACGTCCCCGAGACCGCCACCGTGGACACCGTGTTCGACTCCATGCGGAGGGCGCGCAGCCAGATGGCCGTGGTGATGGACGAGCACGGCGGCACCGCCGGGATCATCACGCTGGAGGACCTGTTCGAGGAGCTGGTGGGGGAGATCGAGGAGGGCCCGGCGCACCGTCCGGAGATCTACCGCGACGTCGCGGGGGCCATGCACGCCGCCGGCACCGCGCGGATCGAGGAGGTGGGCGAGGAGCTGGGCCTGGTGCTGGAGCACGAGGAGGTGGACACCGTGAGCGGCCTGGTCCTCTCCATGCTGGGGCGCCCCCCCGCCGTGGGTGACGCCGTGGAGTACGACCACGTCCGCTTCGAGGTCACCGCCGTGGAGGGCCACGGCGTGCGCGAAGCCGTCGTCGCCCCCGCCCCCCCGCCCCCGGAGCCCCCCCCCGCCGCGAGCTAACCGACGCCCTTTCTACATTCTTCATTCTACATTCTCCATTCCAGCTCCCCCGGTCGCCATCCCGCCCCCGCCGGTGTATCTTTCACCCACGGCCCACCATCCGGGCCGCCAGAACACCCCAGCCCGCGAAGGTCCCGTGTCCGAACCACTCCTCGCATCCCCGGAGGCCGCGGTGCGCGAGGTCGCCGCGAAGGTGGAGCGTGGCGAGCGCATCACCGCCGCGGACGCCGCGACGCTCTGGAGCCATGCTCCCGACGACGAGCTGAAGCGCCTGGCCGGGATCGTCCGCGCCCGCTTCCACGAGCCGGACCGCGCCACCTACGTGGTGATGCGGATCATCAACTACACGAACGTCTGCGTGGCGCAGTGCGACTACTGCGCCTTCTACGTCCTCCCCAACCAGGAGGGAGGGTACGTCCTCACCCGGGAGGACGTGTTCGCCAAGATCGACGAGCTGCTGGAGCTGGGGGGCGACCTAGTGGGGTTCAACGGCGGCTTCAACCCGAAGCTCCCGCTCCACTACTACTGCGACCTGTTCGCGGCGGTGCGCGAGCGGTACGGCGACCGGGTGGAGTTCTACGCGCTCACCATCGCCGAGTTCATGTACCTGGCCGACCGCGCCGGGCTGTCCTACGCCGAGACGGCCGCGCAGCTGCGCGAGGCGGGGGTGTTCTGGATCACAGGCGGCGGCTCCGAGATCCTCACCGAGGACTTCCGGACGCGGCACTCGAAGTTCAAGTACACGGTCGCCGAGTACTTCCGGGCGCAGCGGGCCGTGGTGGACGCCGGGCTCCGCACCACCGCCACCATGGTGATCGGCTTCGACGAGACGCTGGACGAGCGGCTAGAGCACCTGCAGCGCACGCGCGACTTCCAGGACGCCTGCCTGGCGGACGGGATGCCGGGGCTCTTCTCCTTCCTCTGCTGGACGTACAAGCCGTACGGGACGGCGCTCGCCGGGCGGGAGATCGAGCCGCGCGAGTACCACCGGCACATGGCGCTCTCCCGCATCTTCCTGGACAACGTGCGGCACATGCGCACCTCGGTGCTCACGCTGAACGAGGACGCCTTCCGGGGGCTGGAGTTCGGGGCGGACGACTTCGACCTCCCCATCGAGGACGAGGTCACGCAGAAGGCGGGCGCCACGATCGACCGCGACATGCAGCGGCTGCTGGAGATCCCGCGCTCGCTGGGCTACCGGGTGGAGTACCGCCACGCCGAGCGGCCGGAGATCGCTTCCGTCTGAGGGGAGCACTGCAACGGCAATGGCTCACGCAGAGGAAGCAGAGGACTGCTCTCCGCTTTTCCTCTGCTTCCCCTGCTTCCTCTGCGTGCGACCCGTAGTTTGTCCCCGCGCGAAGATGCCCACGAAACGCAGATCAGAGTTCGCGTGAGCCTCAAAGACACCATCCTCGACCTGTTCGGCTGCACGCCCCCCGCGCCGGCCCCCGGCCGCTCCGCGCGCAACGAGGCGACCGTGCTGGAGGTGGTGCGGCGGGGTGGGGGAGGGTTCGGGCGCGTCGTATTCACCCGGAACCGGCGCGTCATGGCCTCGGTCGCGGAGGGCGGGGCGGCGCTGCGGCTGAACGTGGCGTTCGCCGCGGCGCCGGAGGGGGTGCTCGTGGCCGTCGGGGTGCTCTTCTCCGCGCGGGACCGGCGGAAGCGCAACGGGGCTCGGGAGACGGTGCGGCGCTTCATCGCGCAGATGCCGGCCGCGCCCGCAACCCCGCGCCGCGCCCGGCGCGTCCCCGCCGCCGACCGGCCCCACCTGGGGCGCCTGCGCGCCGAGTTCGACCGGGTGAACCGGGAGCACTTCGGCGGGGCGCTCCCCGGGGTGCCCCTCTTCCTGAGCGGGCGGATGCAGCGGCGCAACGGGCACTTCTCCTCGCACCCGGTGGAGATCGTCATCTCGCGCCGGCTCTGCACCCACGCCGCCCCCGGCGAGGCCGAGCAGACCCTCCGGCACGAGATGATCCACCTCTGGCAGCACGCCTCCGGGAAGAAGCCGGACCATGGCGGCGAGTTCCGCGCCTGGGCCCGCCGGCTGGGCGTTCATCCCCGCGCCACGCGCAACGTGTCCTGGAAAGCGGAGTAGTCGTCCCGGCCGACTTGCCGGGCCGCGCGCGCGACGGCTAGTTTGCCCCGGACCCCGAACCCGATGAGACGAATGTCGCGCAGGCTCACCGCCGCCACAGCCCTGCTCGTCCTGATCCCGGCGTGCGCCGCCCCGCGTGGCGTTCCCAGCCCCGCTCCGCCGGCCGCGCTCGTGGCCCCGGAGCGCCCCCTCCCGCCCCCCGTCGTCGCGCCGCCCCGGTTCCTCCGCGCCGTGGAGAACGGGACCCGCACCCTCGCCGGCGTTCCCGGCCCGCGGTACTGGACCCAGTGGACGGACTATCGCATCGAGGCCCGGCTCGACACGGGGCGGAGGCAGCTCACCGGGAGCGGGCGGATCACCTACCACAACCGCTCGCCGGACACGCTCCGCAGCGTCGTACTCCACCTTTATCCCAACTACAACGCCCCCAACGCCGTCCGCAACGAGATCGCGGCGGACCCGGTGGGCGGCGTCACCCTCGCCCGTGTCGCCACACAGGGGCAGACGCTCCAGGAGGGTGCGGGGCAGGGCGCCGGCTACGCGGTCGAGGGCACCACGATGGTGGTGCGCCTGCCGCGGCCGCTCCTCCCCGGCCAGGCCCTCCCCCTGGAAATGGACTGGAGCTTCCCCGTCTCCAGCGACTTCGCCGGGCGGTCCGGGATCAGCGAGGACAACCTCTTCTACCTGGCGTACTGGTACCCGCAGGTGGCGGTGTACGACGACGTGGTCGGGTGGCACACCGACCAGCACCGCGGCCTGGCCGAGTTCTACGCCGGCTTCGCCAGCTACGACGTCACCCTCGACGCCCCGGAAGGGTGGGTGGTCACCGCCACCGGCGCGCTGCAGAACGAGGGGGAGGTGCTCACCCCGGCCGTGATCGAGCGGCTCCGCCGCGCCCGCTCCAGCGACTCGGTGGTGCACGTCCTCACCGCCGCCGACTTCGGGGCGGGGCGGGCCACCCGCGACGTCCCCGGCGACCGGCTCCGCTGGCACTTCCGCGCCGACAGCGTGCGCGACTTCGCCTTCGGCGCCGCCCGGCAGTCGCTCTGGGACGTCGTGCGCGCCCGCGCCGGCGACCGCGACGGCGACGGCCAGCCGGAGTACACGCTGGCCCAGGCGCTCTACCGCGCCCCGGCGCTCAGGTGGGTCAACGCGGCGCGGTACGTGAAGGAAGCGGTGGAGTTCTCGGCGGACCTCACGGGGTACCCGTACCCCTGGCCGCACATGACCTCCGTCGAGGCGCAGGGCATCATCAAGGGCGGGATGGAATACCCCATGATGACCATCATCAGCGCCATGAACGCCCCCACCGACGCGCCGCTGTACGCCGTCACGGCGCACGAGGTGCTGCACATGTGGATCCCCCTCATCGTCAGCACCAACGAGACCCGCTACGGCTGGATGGACGAGGGGCTGACCAGCTTCGCGGAGGCGCTGGCCTCCGCAGCGCGATTCCCCGGCCCGAAGCCGGCCTGGCAGGGAGACCAGAACGCGTACCTGACCGTCGCCCGCCAGGGGAGCGAGGGTGAGATCATGCGCTGGAGCGACTTCCACACCAGCACCGCGGCGTTCGGGATCGCCTCGTACATGAAGCCCTCCGCCGTGCTCTTCGCCTTGCGCGGCCTCATCGGCGAGGACGCCTTCCGGCGCGGGTACGAGGGCTTCATACGCGCCTGGGCCTTCAAGCACCCCACGCCCTGGGACTTCTTCAACGCCATGGAGGCCGCGGCCGGGCGCGACCTGGACTGGTTCTGGAGCAGCTGGTTCCACACCACCTGGACGCTCGACCAGGCAGTGGTCGCGGTGACGGCGCAGAACGGGGAGACCGTCGTCCAGGTGCAGGACCTGGGGAACGTTCCCATGCCGGCGCGCCTGCGCGTCACCCGCGAGAGCGGGGAAACCGTGACCCTGGAGGTCCCGGTGGAGACCTGGCTCGGCGGCGCCCGCTCGGCGCAGGTCAGGGTCCCGGGCGGCACCCCGGTGGTCCGGGTGGAGATCGACCCGGAGCAGGTGTTCCCGGACGTCGACCGCGGGAACAACGTCTGGACGCGCTAGGTAGGACCACCGTAGCGGGGAGGCCACGCTGCCTCCCCGCATCCCTGTCCATCATCCCGGAGCTCCACACCTTGCGAACCACGGCTTCGCGCGGTCCCAGGACCGCCCTCCTGCTCGCCCTCCTGGCGCTCGCCGGGTGCGCCGCCGGCGCGCCCGCCGCCGGCACGGCCGGCCCGACCCCGATGGGCGCGGCCGACACCGGTGCCCGGATCACAGCCGACGACCTCCGCCAGCGAGTGGAGATCCTCGCCCACGACTCCATGCTCGGACGCGGGACGGGGACCCCGGGCGCGCGCATGGCCGCCGACTACATCGCGGCGGAGCTGCGGCGCATGGGCGTCCGCCCGGCAGGCGACGACGGAACGTACCTGGCCCGCGTCCCCCTCGTCCGCGAGGGCAACCAGGTGGAGGCTTCCGCCCGCACCCGCGGCGGCGAGGCCGCCCTGGGGCGCGACGACCTCCTCCTCCTCTCCGGCAGGCTGACCGACGTCCCCGCGCGGCCCCGCCCGGCGGGCGAGGGGCCCATCGTCTTCGGCGGCTACCAGGCCGACCCGGCGCAGCGGGCGCTCAGCGCCGAGCAGCTCCGCGGCGCCGTGCTCGTGCTCCGCTTCGGCGCCCCGGAAGGGGTCGCCGCGCGGAGCGCAAACTACGACCTGGGCCAGCTCTGGGGCCCGGGCAGCCCGGTCGCCGCGGTGGTCATCGTCAACGAGGGCGGGCCGCTGCAGGGGGCATGGGACTACCTCCGCGCCAGCGGCGACGGCTCGATGCGCCTCGACACCGGGACCGAGCGGACCGGGGGCGGGGGCCCGCCGGTGTTCCTCGCCTCCGCCGCGGCCGCCGAGCGGCTGGTGGGCGGCCCCCTGGGCCGCGAGCCGCGCACCGGGCTGGGGACCTTCCGCTACCGGCTCACCCAGGGGCAGGAGCGGCCGCAGGCCTGGAACGTGGTCGGCGTCCTCCCGGGGAGCGACCCGGCGCGTGCCGGGCAGTACGTGGCGGTGGGCGCGCACTACGACCACGTCGGCGTGGGCGAGCCGGTGAACGGCGACTCCATCTACAACGGCGCCGACGACGACGCCTCCGGGACCGCCGCCGTCATCGGGATCGCCGAGCGCTATGCCGCGCTCCCGCAGGCGCAGCGCCCCGCCCGCTCTCTCCTCTTCGTCTTCCACACCGCGGAAGAGGTGGGGCTCCTGGGCTCGGAGTGGTTCACCGACCACCCGACGGTCCCGCGCGACTCCATCGTCGCGCAGCTCAACATCGACATGATCGGGCGCAACCACCCTGACTCGGTCTTCCTGGTGGGCTCGCGGCGGATCTCGACCCAGCTCGGCGCCGCCGTGGAGGCGGCCAACGCGCGCCAGCCCCGTCCCATGGTTCTGGACTACTCGTGGGACGCGCCCGGCCACCCGGAGCAGATCTTCTGCCGCTCCGATCACTACAGCTACGCCCGCTACGGCATCCCGGTGACCTTCTTCACCACCGGGCTGCACGAGGACTACCACAAGCCCTCGGACGAGCCCGACACGATCGACTACGAGAAGCTCGCGCGCGTGGCCCGGCTGATCTCCACCATCGCGGGCGACGTGGCGAACGCCCCCACCCGCCCGGCCGTGGACAGGCCGGTTCCCCCGCTCGGGGCGCCCTGCGTGCAGTAGCGGCTTCGCAGGACGGCCGCGCCGGAACGGCGGCGGCTACATACGGCGGCACGGTGCTCCCCGGAGCGCCGTGCCGTCGTTCGCGTCGGGAGGGGCGTTTCCGCCCCGGGCAGGCACCCGTCCACTTCGCGCACTTTCGCGCCGGGCATCCGGCAGCTACGTTGCCGTTCAGCGTTCCGGAGCCCGAACACCGCCCGGGGACCCCTGCGCAGCCGACCGCTCCAGGCTTGACACCTTGTCCGGCGTGCTCTACTCTGCCATCGACCGACCCTGTACGGCCCCGGTGTCTCAAATCCTGCTTCCGCTGCCTCAGCCCGCGCGCGCCGTGGGCCCATCGCGCTGGTCCGGCGGGTCCGCACCTGCTCCGGCGCCCCTTCTTCTCACGCCAGCCCTGCCCCGGAGGATGCCCCCACGTTTCTGGTTCGTGATCGCTCGCTGAACGTCCCGAACGACCGCACCGTACCCAGGAGGAGATCGATGGGCCGATTCACCCGGACGATGCGCGCCCTGAGCACCGTCGCCTTCGTGGCGGCGCTCTGCACGGGCGCCTCGTCGATCCACGCACAGGCCACCGGAACCATTCGCGGCACCGTGACCGGCGGCACCCAGACCCCGCTTTCCGGAGTGCAGGTCTCCGTCGCGGGGACGCAGCGCAGCGCCGTGACGGGAAGCAACGGCGAGTACGTGATCGCCAACGTCCCCGCCGGTGCGCGCACCGTCCGCGCGGTGCTGATGGGGCACACGGCGGTGGACAGGACGGTCACCCTGGGGGCCGGGGAGACGGCCACGGTCGACTTCCACCTGAGCCCCTCCGCCGTCGCGCTGGAGGGGCTGGTGGTCACCGCGCTGGGCATCACGCAGCAGGAGCGCGCCGTCTCCACCTCGGTGCAGCAGATCGAGGGAGACGAGCTGAACCGGGCGCGCGACCCGAACCTGGTGACCGCGCTCTCCGGCAAGGTGTCCGGCGTGCAGATCACCAACTCCAACACCGCGGGCGGCTCGGCGCGCATCGTGATCCGGGGCGCCAGCTCGCTGACCGGGAACAACCAGCCGCTCTTCGTGGTGGACGGGATCCCGGTGAGCAATGTGTCCTCCCAGAGCGGGACCCGGGGGTACAACGCGCTCGACTACGGCAACGCCATCCAGGACATCAACCCCGCCGACATCGCGAGCATCTCGGTGCTCAAGGGACCGAACGCGGCGGCGCTGTACGGCTCCCGCGCCGCGAACGGGGCGATCCTGATCACCACCAAGTCCGGGCGCAGCGCGCAGGGGACGACGGTCAGCGCGAGCAGCCAGGTGACGTTCGAGACGCCGCTCAAGCTCCCCACCTACCAGAACAGCTACGGCCAGGGGTGGAACGGCAGGTACGCCTACAAGGACGGCAAGGGCGGCGGCACCTTCGACGACTACGACGAGAGCTGGGGCCCGCGGCTCGACGGGCAGATGATCCCGCAGTTCTTCTCCAACGGGCAGCCGGCGCCCTGGGTCGCCAACCCGAACAACGTGCGCGACTTCTTCGAGACCGGTCGCACCGCCAACACGAGCGTCGCCTTCGCCACGCGCTCCGACCACGCCGGCGTGCGGCTCTCCATCGCCAACCTGAACCAGGACGGGGCGTACCCCGGCTTCCGTCAGGAGCGGACCACGGTCGCGCTGAACGGCGGCGGCGACCTGGGCGAGCGCCTGCGCATAGACGGGTCGTTCCAGTACATCAATGCCGACGCCGAGAACCGCCCCGCCCAGGGGTACGGCGAGGACAACGTGATGTGGCAGTTCCTCTGGTTCGGCCGGCAGGTGGACACCCGCATGCTGAAGAACCGGCTCCGCAACGACGACGGCAGCCAGTTCAACTGGAACAACCGCTGGAACAACAACCCGTACTGGACGACGCAGGTGAACCGCAACTGGGACGCCCGCGACCGCGTGATCGGGAGCGGCTCCCTGGCCTTCGACGTGGCCCCCTGGCTCACGGCGACGGTGCGCTCCGGGACCGACTGGTCCCAGGAGAACCGCAAGAAGACCTGGGAGGCGGGCACCCGCGGGATCTCCGGCGTCAACGGGGCGTTCGACGAGGCCAACGTCTTCCGGCAGGAGACCAACACGGACTTCCTCCTTTCCGGGCGCTGGGACCGGCAGGGAGCCTGGAGCCTGACCACGAACTTCGGCGGCAACCGGCGCGACAACGACTACCGCTCGAACGCGGTGTCCGTCCAGGACGTCGTCGTCCCCTCGCTCTTCGACCTCGGGAACGCCGCCGTCACGCCCGCGCTCGCCGACTGGCGGGAGCGGGAGCGCGTCAACAGCCTGTACGGCGCGGCCCAGGTCGGATTCCGCAACTACCTCTTCGTGGACGTCACGGGGCGCAACGACTGGTCGTCCACGCTCCCGGAGTCCAACCGCTCCTTCTTCTATCCTTCCGTCTCCAGCAGCTTCGTCTTCACGGACGCGTTCCCGGGCTTCGCGGCGGGGTTCCTGTCGTTCGGGAAGCTGCGGGCGGGGTGGGCCGAGGTCGGCAACGACACGCAGCCGTACCAGCTCGTGGACCCGTACATCGCCGACGCGCCCTTCAACGGGATCCCGCGCTTCACGGCCAGCAACCGGCTGCGCAACTTCGACCTGAAGCCGGAGATCACGCGCGCCTGGGAGGCCGGCACCGAGCTGCGCTTCCTGGACAACCGCCTCGGCGTGGAGCTCACCTACTACGACAAGTCCACCTCCAACCAGATCATCCCGGTCCAGATCACGCCGCTGACGGGCTTCACCGCGCGGATGCTCAACGCGGGGACGATCAGCAACCGCGGGATCGAGCTCCTGGTGGACGCCACCCCGGTCTCGCTGGACAACGGCTTCCGGTGGAACGTCGTCGGGACCTTCTCCCGCAACCGCAACCGCGTGGACGAGCTGTTCGGCGACCTCGAGACGATCGTGCTCGACACGTACTACGGGGTCTCCGTGGAGGCGAGGAAGGGTGAGGCGTACGGGGCGATGTACGGCCGCAAGTACGTCCGCGACAGCAAGGGGAACATCGTGGTCGGGAGCAACGGGCTCCCGCTCAACAACAGCAGCAACCCCAACGGGTACCTGGGCAACTACCACCCGGACTGGACCGGCGGGCTGAGCAACCGCCTCTCCTACGGCAACGTCGACCTCAGCTTCCTCCTCGACGCGCGCCGCGGCGGCTCGATCTACTCCATGACGAACCGGTACGGCCGCCGGTCCGGCGTGCTGATCGAGACGCTCCAGGGACGCGAGAACACCCCCTTCGACAGCATGGTGGTCCCGGGGGTGAGGGTGGTCAATGGCGACACCGTCCCGAACACCCGGAAGGTCCTGGCGCAGTCGTACCACCGCGGCCTGAGCGGGATCGCCGAGGAGTTCGTGTACGACGCCAGCTTCGTCAAGCTCCGCGAGGTCCGCCTCGGGTACCAGGTGCCGAGCGCCTGGTCCGGCCGGATGCGCCTGGACGGGCTCACGGTGGCGCTGGTGGGCCGCAACCTGGCGCTCTGGTCCGACGTGCCGAACATCGACCCCGAGACCGCGTTCAACGCCGGGAATGCGCAGGGCTTCGAGTACAGCCAGATGCCCTCGCTGCGCAGCATCGGCCTCAGCCTCACGGTGACGCCGTGAAACATTATAAAGCGAACTCCGAGCGAGCGATGACGAACCGATCCTGGATCCTCCGCGGGGCGGCCGTGGTCGGGTGCGCCGCCGTCCTGGGCGGGTGCGACGCCGGACTGACGGAGCTGAACGTCAACCCCAACGAGCCGGTGGACGTCGGCGCCGAGTACCTCTTCCCGAACGCGGTGGAAGCCGCCGTGTCGAGGGCGCTGGGCGCCAGCCTGAGCATGGACATGACCGCGCTCTGGGTACAGCACCTGGCGGAGAGCCGGTATTCGGAGGAGGACCGGTACGAGGTCACCGACTCCAGGGTGGAGGCGCACTGGACCGGCTTCTACTCCGGGCCCCTCCAGGACTTCCAGGAGGTGATCGAGCGCGGCCAGAAGACCGGCCGGCCCAACGTGGCCGCGATGGGGGAGGTCATGCAGAGCTGGACCTTCCAGGTCGTGACCGACCTGTGGGGCGACGCCGGGTTTTCCGAGGCGCTCCGCGGGCGCGACGCCTCGGCCGGGCTCACCGTCAGGTACGACCCGCAGCAGCAGATCTACCAGGGGCTCCTGGCGGACCTGAAGGCGGCGAGCGCGGCCATCCAGCCGGGCGCCCCCGCGCTGGGGAACGCGGACCTGATCTATGGCGGGAACGCGGCCAGGTGGCGCCTGTTCGCCAACTCGCTCCGGCTTCGGGTGGCCATGCGGATGTCGGACGCGGACCCGGCGCGCGCCAGGACCGAGTTCGCGGCCGCGCTGTCGGACGGGGTCTTCGGCTCCAACGCGGACAACGCGATGCTGCGGTACGTGGACAACGGGGTGAACGTGAACCCGATCTTCGCGTACGACCGGAGCCGCCCGGTGGACCACAACATCAGCGCGACGCTGGTGAACCGGCTGAAAGGGCTCTCCGACCCGCGTCTGCCGGTCTACGCCGACAAGAACAAGGGCGGGAACTACAGGGGAATGCCCAACGGGAGCATGGAGGCGATCTCGCTGGACTCCCTGTCCCGGATCGGCGTCGCCTTCCGCTCGGCCAACTCGCCCCTGGTGCTGATGAGCTACGCCGAAGTGCTCTTCCTGCAGGCGGAGGCGGCGCAGCGCGGGTGGACCGCCGGAGACGCGGCGGCGCTCTACCGGCAGGCGATCACCGCGTCCATGCTGCAGCACGGGATCCCGCAGGCGCAGATCTCGGCGTACCTGGCGCAGCCGTCGGTGGCGTACGCCGGGCTCCCGAGCATCGGGATGCAGAAGTGGATCGCCCTGTACGGCAACGGTCCCGAGGCCTACGCGGAGTGGCGGCGGCTGGGCCACCCGGCCCTGACCGCCGGACCCGACGCCCTGAACGACGGGAAGATCCCCGTCCGGCTCCCGTACCCGGGGCTGGAGGGTTCGCTGAACAAGGCGAACCTGCAGGAAGCCATCTCGCGCCAGGGCGGGGCGGGGCTCAACGACCGCGTCTGGTGGGACCGGAGCTGAGACTCCCTGCTGGGGCGCGTCCGTCCCGGTGACCGAGGGCCCGCGGGAGATCCCGCGGGCCCTTCGTTTCCCCCAGGGGGCACCGGCGGCGCCGGGAGGATCTTTCCGAAGCGGACGAAACGTTGGTTTTCTGGGATGAGCGGTGAGAAAGCCCAGGAGCGGCGCGGAACTGCCGTGCGGCCGCGGCGCCCGCGCGCCGCGGATCTCCGCCTTCGGGAGGGAACGGCTCCACGTTCCCTTTGACAGTCCCGGGGCCGCGCGTTACCGTGAATCGAAGGACTCTCGCGGCTTCCCGCGCCGGGCGGGCCGTTTCGATGGGGGCGTCACGCCTCCGCGCATCGGGCGCCGCGGTCGGGGGGCGGCGCCCGTTCCCGGGCGATCTGCCGTCCCCGCGCTCTCCACCACCGGCCCGGGAGGCTACCCCCACGCACACGCCGTTCGCATCGCGCACCATCTCTGCAGCATTCCGCAGAGCACCGAGTCCACCCAGGAGGAAAGCGATGGGCCAGTTCACACGCGCAAGGCTGACGCTTGCGGCCGCCGCGGTGGCGGTACTGCTCGGCGTCGGCGCGCCCCCCCTGCACGCTCAGGCCACCGGCACCGTCCGGGGGACCGTCACCGAGGCCGGGAGCCAGAGGGCGCTCGCAGGGGCGCAGGTGACCGTCCCCGGGACGGGACGCCGCACCGTCACCGGGAGCGGCGGCGAGTACCTGCTCGCCGGCGTTCCCGCCGGGTCGCAGACGGTCCGGGTAGAGCTGATCGGGTACTCGCCCGGCGAGCGGCGCGTCACGGTCGCGCCCGGCGGCACCGCGACGGCCGACCTGGAGCTCGGGCAGTCCGCCGTCGCGCTCGACGCGCTGGTGGTGACCGGGACCGCGGGCGAGACCCGGCAGCGGTCGCTGGGAACCACCGTGGCCCGGGTGGACGCGGCTGAGATTGCCGAGAAGGCGCCCGTGAGCACGGTGACGCAGATGCTCAACGGCCGCGCCGCGGGCGTCACCATCATCAACACCACGGGGATGCTGGGCGGCGGCAACCGCGTCCGCATTCGTGGCGCGAAGAGCTTCTCGCTCTCCAACGAGCCGCTGGTCTACATCGACGGGGTGCGCGTCAACAACGACCAGTCCACGGGCCCGGTGAACCAGGCGTTCGGCTCGCGCAGCCTCTCGCGGTGGAACGACATCAACCCCGAGGACATCGAGAGCATCGAGATCCTCAAGGGTCCGGCCGCCGCGACGCTGTACGGCACCGAGGCCTCCAACGGGGTGATCCAGATCATCACCAAGAGGGGGCGCTCGGGGCAGCCGCGGATCACCGCGACCGTGAAGCAGGGGGCGAACTGGTTCGCCAACCAGGAGGGGCGGCTCTGGGAGAACTACTTCGACGTGGGACGTGACGGCACCATCGAGAGCATCGACATCGTCGAGTTGGAGAAGTCGCGCGGCAACCAGATCTGGCAGACCGGCCACCTGCAGGACTACGACCTCAGCATCTCCGGTGGCGCCGACCTGATCCGCTACTACGTCGCCGGGAGCTTCGAGAACAGCACCGGCGCTGACCCCGAAAACAGCCTGCGGCACTGGGGCGGCCGCGCCAACGTGACCATCGCGCCCAGCGAGAAGTGGGACGTGAACGCGAGCCTGGGCTACAAGACCGGCCGCACGAACATCGCGCTCGAGGCAGGCGGCGGTGGACTCACCTGGACGACGTTCTTCGCGCGTCCCGACCGCCTGGTTGGCGACGACCCGCGCCGCGGCTTCTACAGCGGGACGCCCGAAGCGTACATCGGTGCCTTCGACAGCTGGCAGGACCTGGCGCGCACCACCATCTCGTTCACGGCGAACCACCGCCCCTTCTCCTGGTTCACCCATCGCCTCACCCTCGGCCAGGACCTGACGCGCGAGCAGGACAACGAGATCCAGTACCACGACAGGCAGTGGGTCCGCTTCTTCTCCTTCTCCGACCGGGGCTACAAGGAGATGCGGGAGCACAACGTCGACTACTCGACGGTGGACTACACCGGGACCGTCTCGCTGCCGGTCCGCGAGGGGCTGGTATCGAGCTCTTCGTTGGGCGGCCAGATGTACCGCAGGGAGGACCACGTGCTCTACGCCTACGGAGAGAACTTCCCGGTACCCGGGCTCACCAGCATCGCGGCGACCACGCAGGGCCGCACCAACAACGAGTCCTCCGTAGAGAACGTGACGATCGGCGTGTTCGCGCAGCAGCAGTTCGCGTGGCAGGACCGTCTCTTCCTCACGGCGGCGCTGCGGGCCGACGACAACAGCGCCTTCGGTGAGGAGTTCGACCTGGTGACGTACCCGAAGCTGAGCGCCGCCTGGGTGGTCACGGAGGAGCCGTTCTGGAGGGTCAACTTCCTCAACACGCTGAAGCTGCGTGCGGCGTACGGGCAGTCCGGCCAGCAGCCGGAGGCCTTCGCGGCCATCCGCACCTTCAGGGCCGTTACCGGCCCCGGCGACGTGGGCACGGTGACCCCGCAGAACCTCGGCAACCCGAAGCTCGGGCCGGAGCGCGGCAAGGAGTTCGAGGTCGGCTTCGACGCGGGGTTGCTGAACGATCGCCTCAGCGTCGAGTTCAGCTACTACGACCAGCGGACGACGGATGCCATCCTGGAGCGGGAGATCGCGCCCTCCAGCGGGTTCTCTGGACGGCAGTTCGTGAACGCGGGCGAGATCCGCAACTCGGGGATCGAGCTGCTCGTCCGCGGCGAGCCGTGGCGGACGGATCGCCACGGGCTGGAGACGTCGTTCCACTTCGCGACGAACAACAACGAGGTGGTGAGCCTCGGTGACATCACCGACGAGGACTTCATCAGCGCCGGTACCTATCTGCGCCATCAGATCGGGCACCCGGTGGGCTCCTGGTTCAGCCGCCGGGTGGTCAGTGCCACGCTGGACCAGAAGGGGATCGCGCGCAACCTGATGTGCGACAACGGCCAGGGTGGCGCCGTGGCCTGCGCCGACGCACCCCAGATCTACCTGGGCCGGACCGTGCCGCGCCTGGAGGGCGGGTTCAGCTCGACGCTCCGCCTGTTCAACAACATCGAGATCTTCGGACAGCTCGACTTCAAGACCGGCTTCTCGAAGCTGGACGGCAACCTGCGCGTGCGGTGCTACTTCTTCTCCGAGTGCCGTGAGAACTGGTTCCCGCAGGAGTTCGACCCGGCGCGGATCGCGGAGATCCAGGCCGCCGGGCCGTACGGCGGGACCCTGATCGACGACGCGGACTTCCTGAAGTTCCGCGAGGTCTCCGTTGCCTACCAGGTCCCGAGTGCGTGGGCGCAGCGGGTCGGCGCCGGCACCGCGGCTGTGCGGGTGGCCGGCCGGAACCTGTACACCTGGACGAAGTTCGACGGCCTGGAGCCGGAGTCGGTGTTCAACGGCGGCAGCCGGGGCGGGAATCACTCCCTCTGGGAGCAGAACGTCCTGCCGCAGCTGCAGCAGGTCGTCGTCAGTCTGAACGTCAGCTTCTGAGGAGGGCGCCATGGGAGAACATCGAGGCTCGACCCTCAACCACCAGGCACGAGAGATGAACGGAGTTGATAGATGGCGCCGGGGCGCTCACCGCGCCCTCGGCCGTGGGCTCGCGGCTCTGGGCGTCGCCCTCTTTGCCGCCGGATGCAACGTCAGCGATCTGCTCGACGTCGAAACGCCGGACCGGATTCCGGAGGAGGGGCTGGTCGTTCCCGCGAACGCGCAGCTCCTGGTCAACGGGGCGGTGGGCGACTTCGAATGCGCCGCGGGGGCGTACATCGCTCTCGGCGGGGTGATGGCGGGCGAGCTGACCGACGCCACGCAGACGGCGGCCCGGTGGCCGTACGACCGCCGCAACGTGCAGTCCAGCGATGCGCTGTACGGCACCAGCGACTGCGAGGCGCTCGGCGTCTACACCCCGTTGTCGCGGGCGCGCTTCTCAGCCGACAACATCCTGGGGAACCTGCAGAAGTGGACGGATGCGGAGGTCGCCAACCGCCAGCAGCTGATTGCGCGATCCGCTGCGATTGCCGGCTACTCCTATCTGCTGCTGGCGGAGGGCTTCTGCTCCGCCACCGTAAACCAGGGGCCGGAGCTCAGCACGCAGCAGCTGCTCGACAGCGCGGTGGTGCGCTTCTCCACCGCCATTGCCGCCGCGCAGGCGGCGAACGCCCCGGATCTGCTCAACCTGGCGCGGGTCGGCCGCGCCCGGGCGTACCTCGACAAGGGGCAGGGAGCGCAGGCGCTGGCGGACGCGCAGCAGGTGCCGGCGAACTTCGAGTTCGTGATCACCGCGTCGAGCACGAACACGCGCCGGAACAACCGTATCTTCGCACAGAACGGCCAGGGCGCCACCGGCGGTACTGCGCTCTCGGTGGGCGAGGCGTACCGGAACGTGACCTTCGCCGGCGTGCCCGACCGGCGCGTGGCCGTCGTGGACGCAGGGCGTAAGGCGACCGACGGCACACCGGTCTTCTTCCAGACCAAGTACGGCTCGCTCGGCGCCCCGATCCCACTGGCCACGGGCGACGAAGCGCGGCTGATCATCGCCGAGGTGCAGGGCGGGCAGACGGCAGTGGACATCATCAACGCCTTCCACGCCCGCGCGGGGCTTCCGGCGTTCGCGGGCGGCACCGCGCAGGAGATCCGTCAGCAGGTGATCGAAGAGCGGCGCAGGGAGCTGTTCCTGGAGGGACACCGGCTCTTCGACATCCGCCGGCTGAACCTCCCGCTCAGCCCCGCCCCGGGCACCCCGTACCGGAAAGGCGGTCTCTATGGGGACAGCCGCTGCTTCCCGCTTCCCGACGTGGAGATCCGCAACAACCCCAACATCTAGAGGAACGGGGTGAACCAACGAAGCGGGGGGGGGGG